>DATCMG010000227.1:0-17419 GCA_036563555.1 Roseomonas sp.
CGACGAGATCGTGCTGGAGGGCGCGGACACCGTCACCGGCGGCACGGGCGGCGACCTGTTCCGGATCACCGTCACCAATGCCAGCGCGGCCAGCAGTTTCGCGGGGCCGGCCCGGATCATCGATTTCCAGCAGGGGCTGGACCAGCTCAGGATTGCGGCCGGCAATCGCGCCCTGGTCTTCAATGGCGGCGCCGCCCCGGCGGGCACCGTACCTTTCGGAGGCGACGGGCTGGCGGATGTCTGGTTCACCCGCGATGGCACGACCACCCGCATCTTCGCCGACACGAATGACAACGGCGCGCTCGACGTCACGGACCTGGCGTTGGAACTGGCCGGCGACTTCGACATCACACTGGGCGACTTCACCTCCACCTTTTCCGTCGTGCGGGGCAGCGAGGGGGCGGACACGCTGGCCGGGGGCGATGGCAGCGACACCATCTTCGGCCAGGGTGGCGCCGACCTGATTAGTGGCGGCGGCGCGGCGGACAGCCTCACCGGCGGCGAGGGCAATGACACCATCGATGGCGGGGCCGGCAACGACTCCCTCTATGGCGGGCTGGGCACCGACTTCCTTTCGGGTGGCCTCGGCAACGACACGGTCTATGGAGGCGCGGAGAATGACAATCTGGAGGGCGGCGACAATAATGACGACCTCTATGGCGAAGCGGGCAACGACACGCTGAAGGGCGGGGCGCACCAGGATTACCTCTCCGGCGGCGAGAACGAGGACAGCCTGGAAGGTGGCATCGGCAATGACACCCTCCTGGGCGGTGCCGGCAACGACACGCTGCTCGGCCAGGAGGATGCCGACAACCTACAGGGCGATGCCGGCCAGGATACGCTGGACGGTGGCGTGGGGAATGACGCCCTTTATGGTGGCGCTGATGACGACAGCCTCATGGGCGGCGAGGGCGATGACACGCTCAGCGGCGATGCCGGCGCAGATGTCGTGAATGGTGGTGCCGGCCTGGATTCCCTGACCATCGGCGCGGGTGACACCCTGACGGGCGGTGGGGATGCCGATACCTTCTCCGTTGCGATCAGCAGCAGCTCGGCCGCCTCCACCTATTCCTCCGCGGCGAGCATTACCGATTTCCAGCAGGGCGTGGACAAGCTGAAGCTCGGGCAGGGCAGCTTCTATCTGGCCTTCAACCCCGGCAGCCAGGCCGCCGGCGCCGTGCCGAATGCCGGCGATGGCTTCGCCGATATCTGGTACAGCCGCAGCGGCGGCCAGACCTGGATCTATGGCGACCTGAACGACAATGGCGTGCTGGACGCCAATGACCTCGCCCTCCGGCTCGACGGCAATTACGACCTGACCGGGGCGGACTTCACCGCGACCTTCTCGGTCGTCCGCGGTTCGGCGGCGGGCGATACCATTGCCGGCACGGAGGCGGGCGACATCATCTATGGCATGGGGGACGAGGACTCGATCACCGGCCTTGGTGGCGCCGACACCCTCTCGGGCGGCGCGGACGCCGACAGCATCGATGGCGGCACCGGAAATGACCAGCTTCTCGGCGATGCGGGCGCCGATACCCTGGCGGGCGGCGATGGCACTGACACCCTCTATGGCGGCACCGAGAATGACCTCCTGAACGGAGGCCTCAGCAACGACGACCTGTATGGCCAGGATGGCGACGACACGTTGAATGGCGGTGCCAATAACGACTACCTCGTGGGCGGTGCCGGCAAGGACATGCTGGATGGCGGCACCGAGAACGACACCCTCTATGGCGGCACCGAGGATGACACGCTGCTGGGCCAGACGGGTGCCGACTACCTCGGGGGCGATGCCGGCGCGGATCTTCTCTCCGGTGGGATCGGCAATGACGACCTGGCTGGCGGAGAGGGCGCCGACACCCTGGAGGGCGGCGCCGACAACGACACGTTGGATGGCGGGGCCGGGGCGGACTCCCTGGCCGGCGGAGAGGGTGACGATACGCTCCGGGCCGGCACGGGCGACACGCTGACGGGGGGCATGGGCGCGGACCGCTTCGAGCTATCCACCTCGAGCACCACGTCCGGCAGCACCCCGGTGGCACCCGCACGCATCACCGACTTCACCCAGGGCGTGGACAGCTTCCGCATTGGGACCGGCACCCATGCCCTGGCCTGGAATCCGGGCGCGCAGGCCGGCGGCACCGTGCCGAACGCCGCGGATGGCTTCGCCGATGTCTGGTTCACCCAGGATGCCAGCCAGACCTATCTTTTCGCCGATCTGAACGATGACGGCGTCCTCGGCCCGAATGACATGGCCGTGGTGCTGAACGGCGTCATCGACCTGACCAGGATGGATTTCGCGGCAAGCTTCGTGGTGGAACGCGGCACCAATGGCGCCGATACCCTGACGGGCACCACGGGCAATGACACCATGGTGGGCCAGGGCGGCAACGACCAGATCTTCGGGCTGGGCGGCGCCGACAACCTCTCCGGTTCCGGCGGGGATGACACGCTGAATGGCGCCGAGGGGAGCGACAACCTTTATGGCGGCGCGGGCAACGACTTCCAGCTCGGCGGCGACGGCAACGACACCCTTTATGGCGGCGCCGACAGCGACGTGCTGGAGGGTGACGGCCAGAATGACGACCTCTACGGCGAAGCCGGCAGCGACACGCTGCATGGTGGGTTCGGGAACGACTATCTGGTCGGCGGCACCGAGGACGACCTGCTCGAGGGCGGTGCGGATAACGACACGCTCTACGGCGGTTCGGGCAACGATGTCCTGGCCGGCCAGGACGGCACCGACACCCTTTATGGCGAGGCGGGTGACGATGTCCTGAATGGCGGTGCCAGCAACGATACTATCACGGGGGGCACCGGCAACGACACAATCGATGGCGGCACCGAAACTGACACGGTCATCTTCAGCTACGCCCAGAGCCAATATGAAATCAGCTACGAGGAGGGGGCACTGGTGGTTCGCCACCAGGGCGGCCTTGGGGCCGACGGCACGGATGTGCTGCGCAATGTGGAACTGCTGCAGTTCTCCGGCGGCAGCGCCACCCGCTTCGTATCCGTGGGCGACGCCTCGGTTGTCGAGGGCCCGGACGGCACGCGCCAAATGGTCTTCACCATCGCGCTCAGCGGCCCCTCGGCCAGCCCGGTGACGGTGAACTGGGCAACGGGTGGCGGCACGGCCACCTCCGGCAATGACTACCTGGCCGGCAGCGGCACGCTGACCTTCGGGGCGGGCGAGCTGACCAAGACCATCGCCATCGCCATCAACGGCGATGCGGTGAACGAGGCCAACGAGACCCTCAACCTCACCCTCAGCAATGCCATCGGCGCGGCGATCGGCGACGCGACGGCGGTCGGCACCATCCTGAACGACGACGTGACCGTCTCCATCGAGGGCGGCAGCGTGGCGGAGGGGAATTCGGGCACCCGAATCCTGACCTTCACCGTGAACCTCAGTGCCCCGGCGGCCGGCCCCGTGCTGGTGGGCTGGCGCACCGTGGACGGCACCGCCCAGGCCGGCAGCGACTATGCCGGCGCTACCGGAACGGTGCAGTTCGGCGCCGGCGAGATCAGCCGGACCGTGACCATCACCGTCCATGGCGACCTGACGGCCGAGGGCGATGAAGGCTTCACGGTCGAGCTGCTCTCCCCCTCCGGCGCCGTGCTGGGGACGGCGACCGCCACGGGCACCATCCTGAACGATGACGCGGCGAACTCCGCCCCCGTCGCGCAGGCCAGCAAGGCGCTGAACGTGACGGAGGACGGCGCGGCCAAGCCGCTCGGCATCACCGCGCCCACCGACGCCAACAACGACCCGCTGACCATCAGCGTTACCGGCCTCCCGGATGCGGCCAAGGGGCAGGTCCTACTGGCCGATGGCGTCACGGCCGTGGCCAACGGGCAGGTTCTGACGGCCGCCCAGCTCACCGGGCTGCTCTTCCGTCCGGCAGCGGATGCCAATGGCGCGGCGGGCGGCTTCACCTACGAGGTCAGCGACGGGCAGGGCGGAACGGCGACACAAACCATCACCCTCGGCATCACCCCGGTGAACGACGCCCCAGTGGCGGATGCCGTCTCGGGAAGCGGATCGGCGGATGCGGCCATTGCGGTCACGCTGCACGCGGCCGACCGGGACGGCACGGTGCAGGGCTTCCGCATCGGCACCCTGCCAGCCGGCGGCACGCTCTACCTGGATGCGGGCCTCACCCAGGCCGTGGCGGCGAACACCCTCTACGCCGCCGGGGCGGGCGGGGCTCTGTCCCTGTACTTCAAGGCCGCTGGTGGCTTCAGCGGCAATGTCAGCTTCACCTACACGGCAACGGATGGGAGCCTGAACAGCGCGGCCGCCTCCGTGTCCATCACCGTCGAGCCCGGCACACAACCCGGGACGGCGACCCCCGGTGCCGACAACCTGGTGGGCGGCGAAGGGGGCGACACGATCGACGGCCTGGGCGGCAACGACACCATCCTGGGTATGGGCGGCGCCGACAGCCTGATCGGCGGTTCGGGCCATGACAGCATCGATGGCGGCGGCGGCAACGACACGCTGACCGGCGGCACCGGCAATGACACGATGCTGGGCGGCCTGGGCGACGACACCTTCCTCGTGGACAGCACGGGCGATGTGGTGAAGGAGCTGGCCAGCGGCGGCCGGGACAAGGTCGTCGCCAGCATCAGCTGGACCCTGGGCGCCGAGATCGAGGATCTGACGCTGACGGCGGCCGCCACCGCCACGGGCAACGCGCTGGCGAATACGCTGGCCGGCAGCGGCGGGAACGACATCCTCTACGGCCTGCGGGGCAACGATACCCTCCTGGGCGGCAACGGCGCCGACATGCTGGATGGCGGGCTGGACGCGGACAGCATGGCGGGCGGCGCGGGCGATGACATCTACATCATCGAGAATGCCGGTGATGTGGTGGTCGAACTGGCCGGCGAGGGCACAGACGAGGTTCGCACCATTCTCTCCCTCGCATTGGGGGACAATGTCGAGAACCTGGTCATGCTGCGCACCGGCAAGATCGGCACCGGCAATGCGCTGGCCAATGTCATGACGAGCACCGATGGTGGAAACCGCCTCCTCGGCCTGGGCGGCCATGACACGCTCATCGGTGGCCTTGGCCATGACATGCTTGAGGGCGGTGAGGGGAATGACTCGCTGAACGGCGGCGGCGGGAATGACACCCTGGCCGGTGGTGCCGGAATCGATACGCTGGATGGTGGCGAAGGCGATGACAGCTATGTCGTCGACGGGCCGGAGGACATCATCATCGACGCGGGCGGCATCGACACGATCATCTCCTCCGTAAGCTGGACCCTGTCCGCTTCCATGGAGAACCTGACGCTGAGCGGGACGGCGGCGATCGACGGAACCGGCAACGACCTCGCCAATACCCTGACCGGCAACGGCGCCGGCAACATGCTCGATGGCGGGAACGGCGACGACCTGCTTCTCGGGGGAGGAGGGAACGACGCCCTGAACGGCGGCTATGGCAATGACCGCCTGGAGGGTGGCTCAGGCAACGACACGCTCGTCGGCAAGGGTGGCGCCGACACCATGCTCGGTGGCGCCGGCGACGATACCTACACGGTCGACAGCCTCGCCGATGTCGTGTCGGAGGCAGGCGGCTCGGGGTGGGACACCGTCCGCGCCGCCGTCAGCTTCACCCTGGACGCCGACCTCGAATCCCTGACATTGCTCACGGGCGGCCTGACGGGAACCGGCAGCGATCTGGCCAACACGTTCACGGGTAGCCTGGGCGCGGATACCATCATCGGCCTGGGCGGGGGAGACCGCCTCAACGGCCGCGACGGGGATGACCGCCTCATCGGCGGCCGGGACGCGGACTGGCTGAGCGGCGGCGCGGGGGCGGACCACTTCGTCATCGCCATGGGTGACGGGCGGGACAACATCACCGACTTCGATGGCCTGGAGGGGGATGTGGTGGAGCTGCTGGGCTATGGCCCCACGCTCGACAGCTTCGCGGAGCTGTCGGCGCTGTTCCGGCAGTCCAGCGGCCATGTGATCATCGATACGGCCCCGGGCGACCGCCTCATCCTCAGCAACACCACGATCGGGGAGCTGACGGCGGACCACTTCCTCTTCGGGTAAGACGACCGGCGTCCCCCGGCGTCACGGCCGGGGGCGCCTCACACAACGGAGGTGATGCAGCTTCAGGTGCTGGCCGGGATGGCGGCGGACCGTCATGGCACGTCCATGACCGGCGCTCCGGGGCGATGCCTGTCTCCCAGGCAGGTTGCTAAGGCCCCGCCGCCGGAAACGGCAAGTTGCCCATGCCGTCCCGCGGCGCTCCTTCCTGCGCCGAGAGCGCCCGGTCGAGGTAATGCGCCGCGCTGATCAGGGCGAGATGGGTGAAGGCCTGGGGAAAATTCCCGAGATGCTCCCCCGCCGGTCCCAGCTCCTCGGAATAAAGGCCGACATGGTTCGCGTAGCCGAGCATCTTCTCGAACAGGAATCGTGCCTTCGCCAGGTCCCCCGCCCGGGCAAGGCATTCGACATACCAGAAGGAGCACATGTTGAAGGTGCCCTCGATCCCGTCGAGGCCGTCCACCATCTCGTCCTCATAGCGCCGGACCAGGCTGTCCTCGACCAGCCTTTCGCCCACTGCCTGCAGCGTGGACAGCCAGCGTGGGTCGGTCGGGCTGATGAAGCGCACCAGCGGCATCAGCAGGCAGGCGGCGTCGAGTGAGGTTTCCCCCTTGCTCTGCACGAAGGCACCCTGCGCCGGATCCCAGAAATTCGTGTGGATGTCGTGGTAGATTGCGTCGCGCGCCTCCGCCCAGCGCGGGAAGGGCGCTGGCAGGGACCGCTTGCGCGCCAGGCGCAGCGCGCGGTCCAGCGCCACCCAGCACATCAGGCGGGAATGCAGGAAGTGGCGGCGGCCGCCGCGCACTTCCCAGATGCCCTCATCCGGCTGCTCCCAGTTTCCCGCCACCCAGTCGATGGAGCGTGTAATACCCTGCCAGGCCTCATGGGAGATCTGCTCGCCGTATTTGTCGGAAAGATAGGCGGCGTCCATCAACTCCCCATAGATGTCGAGCTGAAGCTGGCCCGCCGCGCCATTGCCGATGCGGACGGGCACGGAACCCCGATAGCCCGCGAGATGCGGCAGCGCGGTCTCGGTCAGCTCCCGGTGCCCGTCCAGCCCGTACATCAGCTCCAACTGGCCGTCCGGCGTGCAGTCATTCTCCCGCGCGGCCAGCCAGCGCATGAAGGCGACCGCCTCCGCCGTATGGCCGAGGCGGAGGAAGGCGTAGACGGTGAAGGCGGCGTCGCGGATCCAGGTATAGCGGTAATCCCAGTTGCGCGCCCCGCCGATGGTTTCCGGCAGGCCGAAGGTGGGGGCGGCGACCATCGATCCGTGCTCGGCCGAGGTCATCAGCTTCAGCACGAGTGCGGAGCGGTTCACCATGTCCCGCCACCGGCCCCGATAGGTCGAGCCTGCGGTCCAGCGCCGCCAGGCATCGGAGGTCCTCTTGAAGCATGCCGCCACCTCCGGCGGATCGGCGGGGCAGGCATTGCCCTGGGCCGCACCCTCCAGCACGAAGGCCGCGGACTGGCCGGTCTTCAGCTCGAACTCGGCGATGCCGTCGCCGCCCTCGATCCGCAGCGGCACCGTGGCGCGCAGGCGCAGCGCCTGACTGTCCGCGCTCTCGAAGACGAGGCTGCCGCCTTCCTCCCGCACCGTGTGGGGGGCGCGGGCATAATCGAAGCGCGGCGCGCAGCGCATGCGAAAGTGCATGGCATGGCGCACCGCCTTCGCGCGGCGCACCAGCCGCTGCGTGGGGCCGAGCGCCATGTAATCGGAAATCTCGGCCACCCCCTCATGCGACAGGAAGCGGGTCAGCAGCACATTCGTGTCGGGCAGATAGAGCTGCCGGCGTCGCGCGCCGTTCAGGGTGGGCGCCAGCTCAAAGCGCCCGCCCTTTTCGTCATCGAGAAGGGAGGCGAAGACGCTCGGGCTGTCGAAACGCGGCCAGCAGAGGAAATCCACCGCCCCGTCCAGCGCGACCAGGGCGGCGGTGCGGAGATCGCCCACGATGCCGTGGTTCTCGATCGGCTCTCCCATCAGCCGTTACCGTTGAAGCCGGGGTAGAGAGTCATGCCACCATCGACGAAGATCGTGGTCCCCGTGACGTAGTCGGCCTCGTCGGAGGCGAGCCAGGTGACGGCACGGGCCACGTCCTCCGGCTCCCCGATGCGGCCATAGGGAATCAGGCGCAGCAACCTTTCCAGCGCTTCCTCCGTGCCCCAGGCATCCTCGTTGATCCGGGTGCGGATAGCGCCGGGGGCCACGGCGTTCACCCGGATGCGCTCCGCCGCCACCTCCTGCGCCAGGCTCTGCATCATCAGCCGCACGCCGCCCTTCGAGGCCGCGTAGTTCACATGTCCGGCCCAGGGGATCACCTCATGAACCGAACTCATGCAGATGATGGCACCCCTTGCCCCGCCGTGGCGCTCCGGTCCCCGGCGGAAGGCGCGGATCGCCTCGCGGCAGCAGAGGAACTGGCCGGTGAGGTTCACCGAGATCACCGCCTGCCAATCCTTCAGCGACATCTCCGCCACCGCGGCGTCCTTCTGGATGCCGGAATTGGCGACCAGCACGTCGATCCCGCCGAAGGCCTCCACCGTGCCGCCGATGAGGGCCACGGCATCCTCTTCCTTCGAGACGTCGCCCTTTAGCGCCACCGCCTTTCCACCAGCGGCCCGGATTTCCACGGCCAGATTCTCGGCTGCGTCCCGGTCTGAATGGTAATTCACGGCCACCGCCGCCCCCGCCTGCGCCAGCCCCTGCGCCACGGCATGGCCGATCCCGGATGAGGCGCCCGTGACCAGGGCGCGGCGCCCGGCAAGGAGCGGGCGGACGGGAGATTGGGGGGCAGTGGTCATGGGCTCTCCGTCATGAGGGCCAGGGGCCCGAGCCGAGGAACGCCAGGAGCGGGCCCAAGTTGGCCACTCGCCTGCTGCGGAACGTTCTAAAGAGGTGTTCCTGGCAGCCCCGATTCGCATGATGAACACATGCCGAACATCCCCGCTGGGGAATCGCGGCGAATCAGAGGGCTCGCCCGAGTCGCGCGAACGAATCGCTGACGGGTGTTCTGGAAGGTGGGGCACAATAGCTGGTGGCTGCCAGCCAACATACACACAAGAGAGTTCATCTTCCGTTCCAGCATGCGATCCGGGGGCGGATGCCCCGATCCAGGCTCACACCAGCCCCGCGCCCGTTTTGCCTTCCACCCCGGCCCGCCCCGCGCTATCCGCCCGGCCCATGGCCACCCTCCCCATCCGCCGCGCCCTCCTCTCGGTCTCCGACAAGACCGGGTTGGTGGAATTCGCCCGCATCCTCGCCGCCCAGGGGGCGGAGATCCTCTCCACCGGCGGCACGGCCAAGGCCCTGCGGGAGGCCGGGATCCCGGTGGTCGAACTCTCCGACCACACGGGCTTCCCCGAAATCCTGGATGGGCGGGTGAAGACCCTGGTTCCCGGCGTCCATGGCGGCTTGCTCTTCCGCCGCGACGTGCCGGAGCATGTAGCGCAGGTGGAGCAGCACGGGATCGCCCCGATCGACCTGGTCTGCGTGAACCTTTACCCCTTCGAGGCGACGATGGCCCGCGGCGCCAGCTACGAGGATTGCGTCGAGAATATCGACATCGGCGGCCCCGCCATGATCCGCAGCGCCGCCAAGAACCACGCCCATGTGGCCGTGCTGACCGAGCCCGAGCAGCTTATCGAGGTCGCGAAGGAAATCGCCGAGAGCGGCGGCACCTCCCTCGCCACCCGCAAGCGCCTGGCAGCCGCCGCCTATGCCCGCACCGCGGCCTATGACGCTGCCATCTCCCGCTGGTTCGCGGGGGAGCTGGAGCAGGATTTCCCGCCGCGCCTCTCCATCCCCGGCCTGCTGAAGCAGACTCTCCGCTATGGCGAGAACCCGCACCAGAACGCCGCCTTCTATGTGGACGGCACCCATCGCCCCGGCATCGCCACCGCCGACCAGATGCAGGGCAAGGAGCTGTCCTACAACAACCTGAATGACACCGATGCCGCCTATGAGGCCGTGGCGGAGTTCGAGGAACCGGCGATCGTCATCGTCAAGCACGCCAATCCCTGCGGCGTGGCCACCGCCACCGACCTGAACGCCGCCTGGGATGCCGCGCTGCGCTGCGACCCCGTCTCCGCCTTCGGTGGCATCATCGCCGCCAACCGCCCGCTGAACGCCGATGCCGCCGAGCGCATCACCTCCATCTTCACCGAGGTGGTGATCGCCCCCGATGCCGATGACGCCGCCCGCGCCATCTTCGCCAGGAAGAAGAACCTCCGCCTGCTGCTGACCGGCGGCCTGCCAGACCCCTCCGCCCCCGGCATGACCTTCCGCAGCGTCGGCGGCGGCTTCCTTGCCCAGTCGCGCGATGCCGGCCGCGTCGCGGTGGCCGACCTGCGCGTGGTGACGAAGCGCCAGCCCACGGCGCAGGAGATGCAGGACCTCATCTTCGCCTTCCGCGTCTGCAAGCACGTGAAGTCCAACGCCATCGTCTACGCCAAGGGCGGCGCCACCGTCGGCATCGGCGCCGGCCAGATGAGCCGGGTGGACAGCGCCCGCATCGCGGCCTGGAAGAGCCAGGAGGCCGCCAAGGCCGCCGGGCTCGACGCGCCGCTGGCCCAGGGCTCCGTCGTCGCCTCCGACGCCTTCTTCCCCTTCGCGGACGGGTTGCAGGCCGCGGCCGCGGCCGGTGCGACAGCGGTGATCCAGCCCGGCGGCTCGATGCGGGACAATGAGGTGATCGCCGCGGCCGACGAGGCCGGGCTGGCGATGGTGCTGACCGGGATGCGGCACTTCCGGCACTGAGCGGCCCCAGCGCTCCGGGATGCGGCGCCTCCCGGGGCTTCAATCGGCCAGGGCCCGGCTCCGCGCGATGATCCCGGTCGTGGACCGCCCCGGCACAAGGTCGATCAGCGCCACGCGCCCGCCGCGGGCCCGCACCACGTCGCCGCCGACCACATCCTCCGGCCGGTAATCCGCGCCCTTGAACAGCACGTCCGGCTGCAGGCGCGTGATCAGTTCCAGCGGCGTGTCCTCCCCGAAGGCCAGCACCAGGTCCACGGATTGCAAGGCGGCGATCACCGCCAGGCGGTCTTCCAGCGTGTTCACGGGGCGGGAGGCGCCCTTCAGGCGGCGCACGCTGTCATCGGTGTTCAGCGCCACTACCAGCCGGTCGCATGCGGCACGGGCGGCCTGGAGCATCGTGACATGGCCGCGGTGCAGGATGTCGAAGCAGCCATTGGTGAAGCCGATCTCCAGCCCCCGTCGGCGCCAGCCATCGAGGATCGGGATCGCCTGCTCGGCCGAGGAGGCGATCTTTCCGGCGATATCCGTCTCCCCCGGTGCCTCGGCCTCCATGGCCGCCGTCAGCTCGGCGATGTCGAGGGTGGCGGTGCCGAGCTTGCCCACGACGACCCCCGCCGCCGCATTGGCGATCCGCATGGCCCGGGGCAGCGAATGCCCGGCCGCGACCGAGAGGGCGGTGGCGGCGATAACGGTGTCGCCAGCACCCGAGACGTCAAAGACCTCCTTCGCATGGGCCGGCACGGTGTGGACCCCGCCATCGGCCTCCACCAGCAGCATCCCCTTCTCGGAGCGCGTGACGAGGATCGCCTCGGCCCCCGCCGGACCGAGCAGGGCGTGGGCGGCGGCGGCCAGCTCCTCCTCGGTCTCGGCCGGGCCCTGGGCGGCGGCGCGCAACTCCTTCAGATTGGGCGTCAGCACCGTGGCACCGGCGTAGAAGCCGAAATCGCTTCGCTTGGGATCGACGAGGACGGGAAGGCCAAGGATGCGCGCGGCGTCGATGGCATGGCGCACCACATCCTCGCGCAGCAGTCCCTTGGCATAATCGGAAATGACGAGGGCATGGCAGCCCGGCAGCAGGGCGCTTACCTGGGTGCGAATGGCGGCGGCGTCGTCATCGGTGATGGGACCGGTCACCTCTTCATCCAGCCGCACGACATGCTGGTGGCCGGCGATGATGCGCGTCTTGGCGATGGTGGGCCTTGCGGGGCAGGCGACAGTGGCGTCGGTCAGCCCTGGCGTGCCGGCGACCAGCGCCTTCAGCTCCCGCCCCGCCGCATCCGCGCCGACCACGCCGATCAGCACCGCCTCGCCACCCAGGGAGGCGATGTTGCGTGCCACATTGCCCGCGCCACCCAGCATGGCGCGGCTATCCGCCATCCGCACCACGGGCACCGGGGCCTCGGGCGAGATCCGGTCGATCCGCCCGTAATGGAAGCGGTCCAGCATCACATCGCCGAGGCACAGGATGCGCCGCCCGCCGAAATCAATCATTCCACGCCCCTCAGACCGGATCGCGCCGGGCACCGCGCGATATCAGGGCGCGGCCCCCGGAGAGCCCGCCCGGGGACATAGTATGTTTTTCCGCGCAAGTCCCCGGCCCCCATCAGCCCCGGCGCGCCACCAGGATCCCGGCCGTGAGGTGATAGAGGCTGCTGGCCGGCGCCGGTCCCGCCAGGGGCCGCCCCTCCGGGTCCAGCCGCTCGAACCACAGGCCCGGCGGCGCGCCGGCGATATGGCGCCAAAGCGCATTCCGGGCGCGGCCGAGTCCCTCTGGCGCTGCATCCGGCCGAAGCGCCTCGGCTTTCAGCCGCTCCGTCTGCGGCCAGAGGCGCGAGCCCGCCTCCTTCACAGCCCCATCGCTCCAGACCACGTCACAGGCGGTGCCGAGTGCCGGGTTTAGGCCATGGCGATCCACGAAGGCAAGGAGGCGGCTGGCCGCCGCTTCGGCCCCCTCCGTGGCGCCCGCCGCCCGCCGCTGCCAATCGAGCAGCCACACCCATTCGCAATGATGTCCGGGCTCCACCTCATGGCGGCCCTCCTCGCGCAGCGGCTCCAGGGTCTCGCCGAAATACTCGGGCAGGGTGCCCGTGGCCGGATCGAGGAAGCGCGTGAGGAACAATTCCACCAACTCCCCGGCCCGCGCCAGGAACACCGCCTCTCCGAAGGCCTCCCAGGCGGCGAGGCAGGCCTCCAGCAGATGCATATGCGGGTTCTGGCGCCGCGGCAGGGCAGGGGGCAGCCCTTCCACATAGCCGCCCTGCGGATGGCGGAAGCCGCTGTCGAGATAGGCCAGCAGCCCCAGTGCTTCCCGCCGCAGCGGCTCGGCCGGCAGCACCCGCGCGGCGCTGGCGAGCGCCAGCAGCACGAAGGCGTGGTCATACAGGTCCCGATGGGGATCAAGGACGGCGCCATCCAGCCCGAAGCGCTGGGCATAGCCGCCATCCGCCTGCCTCGCCCGGTTCCGCAGGAAATCCACGCCCAGTTCCACGGCCTCTGCCGCGCGGGGCAGCCCTGCGGCATGGGCCTCGGCGAAGACGAAGACCTGCCGCGCCACGACACGTAGGCGGCGGAAAGGGGCGGGGCAGCGCAACCCATCCAGCGCCAGGCTTTCGTGGAAGCCACGGCGCGGCCAGTCGACGCCATGCTCCAGCCAGAGCGGCCAAGTCGTGTCGCGCAGCCAGGTCCAGGCCTGATCGAGTTCCACCATTGCCCGGCGGCCTTAGACCTGATCGGGGGAGGGAAAAAGGCCGGGGGAGGTATCCCCCCGGCCCCCCTTCTATTTTTGTCGGTTTGCTGGTGCGCGAGCGGCACTGGCGTGCCCGGAATGACCAGAATTCCCCTCCCCAGCCTTATGCGAAGGACGGTGGCTCGGTATGAAGCCCCTGGACACGAGGAGGGCCGCACCGTGCTGCTGCTGACAGGGGCCGCCGGCTTCATCGGATCGAACCTGCTGGCCCGCCTGAACGAGGAGGGCCGCTTCGACGTCGTGATCTGCGACGCCCTCGGCACCGAAGGCAAATGGCGCAACCTGCGGCGTCATGAATTCGCGGAGTTCGTCCCGATCGAAGCCCTGGCTGGCTGGCTGGCCAGCGCCCCGAAGCTCGATGGCGTGAT
The DNA here is from genome assembly GCA_036563555.1 of Roseomonas sp. Taxonomy (GTDB): domain Bacteria; phylum Pseudomonadota; class Alphaproteobacteria; order Acetobacterales; family Acetobacteraceae; genus Roseomonas. Next base: position 13,941 of record DATCMG010000227.1, read on the forward strand.
CCATCTCGGCGCCAATTCCGACACAACCGCCGCGGATGGCGACGAGGTGATGCGGCACAACTTCGCCTGCTCCCTCGAACTCTGGCGCCACTGCACGGCGACGGGCACGCCCTTCCTCTACGCCTCCTCCGCCGCGACCTATGGCAATGGCGATGCCGGCTTCGAGGATCGTGACGACCCCGACTTCCTCGCCACGCTGCAGCCATTGAACCTCTATGGCTGGAGCAAGCACGTCTTTGACCGTCGCGTGGCGCGCATCGTCGCGGAGGGCGGCGCCACGCCGCCGCGCTGGCACGGGCTGAAGTTCTTCAACGTCTATGGCCCGAACGAGTACCACAAGGGCCACATGCGCAGCGCCGTGTACAACATCACCGAGGCCGTTCGGCGCGGCGAGCCCGCGCGCCTTTTCGCCTCGGACCGCGAAGGGATCGAGGATGGCGGCCAGTCCCGCGACTTCGTCTTCGTGGACGATATCTGCGACGTCATCCTCTGGCTTCTGCGCGGCGCCGCGCCGTCGGGCCTCTACAATATCGGCGCCGGCCGCGCCCGCAGCTTCGCCGATCTGGCGCGCGCCGTCTTCAGCGCCCTCGCAAAGCCGCGCGAGATCGAATACTTCCCCATGCCCGAGACCTTGCGCGGCCGCTACCAGTACTGGACCGAGGCCGATATCGGGAAGCTGCGCCGCGCCGGCTACAACGCCCCCATGACCAGCCTGGAGGACGGTGTCGCCCGCTACGTCCAGCAGTTCCTGGTCAAGGACGACCCCTACCGCTAGCGCCAAACCTTCGGAAAAAGATGGGGGTCCGGGGGAATTCTTTCCCCCGGCCTTTTTCCTGCGATGATCCCCGCCATGCCCCGCTACGTCACCGGCCCCCTGCCGCCCTCCCTCGATCCCGCGCTGATCGCCCTGCTGGAGCAGGCCGAGACAGCGACCATCGGCCATTGGCGTCACTGGGGCTTCGTCGATCGCCGCATCGCCCCGCTGCTGCCGCGCCGCCGCGTGGCCGGGACAGCCTTCACCGTGATGATGCCGGCCAATGACGGCACCATCCTCGCCCATGCGTTGGACAGTCTGCGCCCCGGCGATTTGCTGGTGATCGACCGTCTCGGCGATGACCGCCATGCCTGCATCGGTGGCGGCCTGGCCGTGGCGGCGCAGGCTGCCGGTGCCGTCGCGGCCGTGGTGGATGGCCCCTGCACGGACCTCGAGGAGATCGAGGAGGCCGGATTTCCCGTCTGGTGCCGGGGCCTCGCGCCCGTCACCACGCAGATCCTGGACATGGGCGGGCAGATGAACGTGCCCGTCAGCATCGGCGGCGTGGTGGTGAATCCGGGCGATGCCGTGATCTGCGACAACAGCGGCGTGCTGGTCCTGCCGCCCGGGGAAGCCGAGGCCGAGGCCCGGCGCGCCATCGAGACCCAAGCGAAGGGAATCGCGACGGCGCGGCGGGTGGCGGCGGGGGAGGCGCGGATGGGCGCTCTCTCCGGCGCCACGGCCAGGGTGCTGGCCGGGCGCGACGGGGGCTGAAGGCTACTCCTTCCTCACGCCCCAGAAGACCGGCACGGTGGTCGGCCGGATGCCCGTGATGTTGGTGCGCCAGGCGGCGTTGGCGCGGAACTGCCCGCCATTGACGTAGGGCAGCACCTCATAGGCGCGTGCATGCACCTGATCGAGCAGCACGCGCCGCTTGGCCGGATCGCCTTCCTGCGACCAGGCCTTGCGCAGCCGCTCCAACTCCTCGTCGCAGGGCCAGCCGGCCGGGGCCGCGTCGCAGGTGCTGGCCAGATAGAGGTTGGAGAGCGGGTTTTCCGCGTCGAAGGCGTTGGCGATGGTGATGAAGAGGTTCCACCCGCCCTGGGCTTGCGGCTCCCGCCGGTTGCGGCGGGCGGTGAGGGTGCCCCAATCCATCGCCTGCACATCCATGTTCAGGCCCGCGCGCTTGAAGGATTCCGCCATCACCAGGGTGGCGGCGTTGTTCAGCCCGTTATCCGTGGCGTTCAGGAACACCACCGGACGGCCGTCATACCCGGCCTCCCGCAGCAGCTCGCGGGCGCGGGCGATATCGGGCTCGCGCAGCCCGCGGGCGCCGGCGGCGGTCTCCAGCGGCGTGCCGCACATGAAATAGGCGGGGCAATAGGGCACCTGCTCGGCGGCACGGATACCCATGCCCTCCAGCACATCCTTCTGGTTGACCAGATAGAGCAGCGCCTGCCGCGCGCGCGGGTCGTTGAAAGGCGGCTGGGTATGGTTGATCCGCAGCCAGGCCATGCTGCCGATCGGGTTGACCGGCGCGACCCGGATGCGGCGGTTTCGTTCCAGTGTCGGGATCAGGTCCGGCGGCGGCTGCTCCAGGAAATCGATCTCGCCATTGGCGAGCGCGTTCACCCCCACCGCCGCATCCGGCATGGTCAGCCATTCCACCCGGTCCAGATACACGGTCTTGCTGCCGGCCAGCCCGTCCGGCGCCTCTTCCCGCGGGCGGTAGGCGGGGTTGCGGACATAGACGGCGCGGTCGCCCGCCCGCCATTCCTCGGCACGGAAGATGAAGGGGCCGGACCCGATGGCCTCGGTGATCGCGACATTGGGCGGCGTCTGCGCGATCCGCTCCGGCATGATGAACAGTGCGCTGCCGGTCGGGCGCGCCAGTGCCTCCAACACCAGGCCGAAGGGCTGGGAGAGACGAATTTCGAACGTCTTCTCGTCCATCGCCTCCATCGAGGCGGTGGCGGCGGCCAGCGCCCGGCCCACCACGTCCCGCTGCGCCCAGCGGCGGATCGAGGCGACCGCATCCGCCGCGCGCACCGGCGCGCCGTCATGGAAGGCGAGGCCGTCGCGCAGGGTGAAGCGCCAGGTCATGCGATCGTCCGAGACAGTGTGCGAGCCCACCATCTGCGGGCGCGGCACCCCCTGGCTGTCGAGGCCGAAGAGCTGGTCATAGACGAAGAAGCCATGGTTACGGACCGTCGCCGCAGTGGATTGCACGGGATCGAGGGTTGTCGCCGGAAGGGAAAGCGCGATGCGCAGCGTATTCTGCGCCTGGGCCGGGGTGGCCCCGAATGCGGTCAGCGCGGCGACCGCACCGAGGGTGAGGGACAGGCGGCGCAGTGCCATGGCAAGGCTCCTTCGGCAGCGGCGCGGCGGCAGATTTCCGCCCGGCCTCGCTGTGGACGCCAAGCTTGCAGGATATGTGCCGATCGTGGACAGCGCAGAATGATCAGGCGGCCGGAAAGATCCGGGCGGCCCGGGCCTCCAGGTTGCAGGCTTCCCCCCGCTTCGGCAGGGGCGCGCCGGGGGGAGCGACGGCATCGAAGGATCCCCCCGCGCCCGAAACCACCAGCCGCGTCCCGGGCCCCGCCGGGCGCACGGCGCGGATGGTGAAGGCCCCACCCGGCGCCGCATGCGCCAGCAACTCATGCGGGCGGATGAAGGCCAGCGCCGCGCCCTCCGGCGCCTGCACGGCAAGCGGCGGCAGCACCTT
>DATCMG010000236.1:0-2458 GCA_036563555.1 Roseomonas sp.
GCGGCGGGGGACGCGCTGGCGATGGGCCTGTCCCTGGCGGGGCTCGGCGCGCTGCTGGCGGCCTCGGCCCTCGCCTATACGGCGCTGCGCTGGGCGGGCGCGGCCTATCTGATCTGGCTTGGCTTCCGGATGTGGCGTGCGCCGGTAGAGGGTGCCCCGGTACCGCTTCCGCCACGGCGGGCGGGAATGCAGGCCTTTCTCGTCACCGCCACAAACCCGAAGAGCATCGCCTTCTTCGTCGCCTTCGTGCCGCAGTTCCTCGATCCGGCCCGCCCCTTCCTGCCCCAGGCATCGCTGCTGGTGGCCAGCTTCGTCACCCTCGCGGCGGCAAATGCGTTGGGCTACGCGATCCTGGCGGGGCGGCTCTCCGGCATCGTCCGGCGGCCCGGCCCACGGCGGGTGATGAACCGCGCCGGCGGATCAATGCTGATCGGCGCGGGCCTTGCAACGGCCCTGGTGGAGCGCCGCGCGTGAGTGAGGCCGGCGCCTTCACGGCCGTCACGCGCGGCCTGCGCGTCACGGTTCGCACCTTCTACCTCGCGGACCAGTCCAATCCGGATGAGAGCCGCTATGTCTGGGCCTACCGGGTGCGCATCGCCAATGAGGGGCGCGAGACGGTGCAGCTCATGAAGCGAAGCTGGTACATCACGGACTCCCTCGCGCGCACCCAGCACGTGCATGGCGATGGGGTGGTTGGGGAACAGCCCGTGCTCGAGCCGGGCGAGGCCTTCGAATACACCTCCGGCACGCCGCTCGCGACACCTTCGGGCTTCATGCGCGGGGTCTATCACATGGTGATGCCCGCCACGGGGGAGACCTTCGATGCGGAGATCCCGGCCTTCAGCCTCGACAGCCCACATGGCCAGGTGACGTTGAACTAAGGTACGGGGAACTAGGGCACGGGCCAGGCGCCCGGCCCCGTTCCGGCTACCCGCTTTCACGTCCCTGTTCCCCACCCCATCTGCCTATGCCGAGCGCAAGCCGACCAACGACCGGCGCGGCCACCACGCCCCGAGGAACTGCCCGTGACCGAGACCGACCCCGACACTCGCCAAGCCGTCCAGGAAGCCCGCGTTCCGTCCCCCGCCGATCTGGCTGGCCATGTCCGCCCCACCCAGGCCGAGGTCGAGGCCGCGGTCCGCACCCTCCTGCTCTGGGCCGGGGATGACCCGGACCGGGAGGGGCTGCTCGACACGCCCAAGCGCGTGGCCAAATCCTACCGGGAGCTTTTCGGGGGCTATGGCACGGACCCCGTGCAGCTCCTCCAGCGCTCCTTCGAGGAGGTGGCGGGCTATGATGAAATGGTCGTGCTGCGCGACATCCGGCTGGAGAGCCATTGCGAGCACCACATGGTGCCCATCATCGGCCGCGCCCATATCGGCTACCTGCCGCGCGGGCGCGTGGTCGGGATCAGCAAGCTGGCGCGGGTCGTGGATGCCTTCGCCAAGCGCCTGCAGATCCAGGAGAAGCTGACGGCGCAGATCGCGAACGCCATCAACGACGTGCTGGATCCGATCGGCGTCGCGGTGGTGCTGGAAGCGGCGCATCAGTGCATGACCACGCGCGGCGTCCACAAGCACGGCGTGACCATGGTCACGAGCACGATGCTCGGCGCCTTCCGCGACGATCACGCGACGCGGCGCGAGTTCCTTTCGATCATCAACGGTCGCCCCGGCACCTTCGAGGGCTGAGCGGACGAAGGCGGGGTGAGCCGCGCGACGCCGGCCTGTGCCGACGCCGCGCGTCCCTGATCAGCAGTCGCGGCGGAAGAAGCCGGCGGAGCGGTCGGCGCGGGCGGCGTCCGCATAGCTGCCGCTGACGGCAGCCTGCTGCTGCGCGCCGGCGGCGGCGGCATAGGCCTCACGGCAATAGGAATCGACGGGGGCGGCGGCATAGGCGCCAGCCGGCGGCGCGGCACGGTACTCGCCCTGGCCGACATAGGCCGGCATCGAGGTGGCGTAGCCGGCGGACGGCGCCACGACATAGCCCTGCGGCGCGGCCACGTAGCCAGGCGCGGTCACATAGGTCTGGGTCGGCGCGGCGGCATAATAGGGCTCGGCCGGGTAGGGCGCGCAGGCAGCAAGGCCAGTGCCCAGGGCCAGGACGGGCAGCAGAAAGGCGGAACGGATGCGGTTCATGGTGAATCTCCTTCTGTGACGGAAGAAGCGCCGGATGCCGCGTCCGGGTTGCGGATCAGCCCTCGGGCAGGTCCTGCCGCTGAATGCCATCAGGCGAATCCACCGGGGCCACGGGGGCGGTCGGCGTCGTCTCCAACAGCCAGTCGCGAAGGTTCCGGCGGACCTGAAGCTCGAACTCCACGTTCAGATCCTCCATGGCCCGGATCATGGTGGTCTCGGCCGTGCGGGCCCGGGCGGCGGCGCTGCTGCCCACGCCGGTCACGCCGCGCCGCGCCTCGGCCTCGGCGAAGGCCACCCGACGGTCCCCGTCCAGCACCTCC
>DATCMG010000241.1:0-3980 GCA_036563555.1 Roseomonas sp.
GGGCGGTGCTGGACGGCCCGCGCGTGATGCTGCCCGCAGGCGCCGCGCAGCCCCTGGCCATGGCGGTGCATGAGCTGGCCACGAATGCGACGAAGCATGGCGCGCTCTCGGTGCCCGGCGGGCGGATCTCGATCTCCTGGACGGTCGAGGGCGGGCCGGCGGGCACGCTGCGGCTGCGCTGGGCGGAAAGCGGCGGGCCGCCCCTGGCCGGGCCGCCTGACAACCTTGGCTTCGGTTCGCGCGTGCTCGACGGCACGATGCGGGTGCAGCTCGGCGGCGCCGTGTCGGTCGCCTGGGCGGAGGCCGGGCTGGTCTGCCAGATCGCGCTGCCGCTCGGCCGGGCCGGCCCCGCCGAAGCCTGACCACCTGGCGGCCTATCCCAGCGCCATCGCCCGCACTTCCTCCACGCTCCGCCCCGCCGCGCGCAGCGCCCGCAGCGCCGGCGCTCCCTCCCGCTTGGCGAGCCGTCGCCCATCCGGCCCGAGCAGCAGGCCATGATGGCGGTAGGCCGGTTCCGGCCAGCCCATCAGCGCCTGGATCAGCCGGTGCAGGTCGGTCGCGGGTTTCAGATCCTCGCCGCGCGTCACCAGCGTCACGCCCTGCGCCGCGTCGTCATGGGTCACGCAGAGATGGTAGGAGGCGGGCGTGTCCTTGCGCGCCAGCACCGCGTCGCCGAAGCGCACGGGATCGCAGCGGAGGCGTCCCTCGCCCAGTTCCTCGTAGCTGAGCGGCCTATCGAGGGCCGCCAGGGCCGCGTCCATGTCCAGCCGCAGTGCATAGGCCTCGCCGGAGGCGATCCGGGCTGCCCGCTCATCGGCGGGAAGGCGCCGGCAGGTGCCGGGATAGAGCACGCCCTCCGGCCCATGCGGCGCAGCGCCGATCGCAGCCACCTCGCGCGCGATCTCGGCGCGCGTGCAGAAGCAGGGATAGAGCAGCCCGCGCGCCGAAAGCCGGTCCAGCACGGCGCGGTATTCGACGAAATATTCCGACTGCACCCGCACCGGCCCGTCCCAGTCCAGGCCGAGCCAGGCCAGGTCCTCCAGCAACGCCTCGGTGAATTCGGGGCGGCAGCGGGTGCGGTCGATATCCTCGATCCGCAGCAGGAAGCGCCCGCCCGCCTCCCGCGCCGCGCGCCAGGCGATCAGGGCGGAATGCGCGTGGCCCAGATGCAGGTAGCCGGTGGGGCTGGGCGCGAAACGGGTGGTGACCGGGCCTGGAGGGGGGCTTGCTGCCATCGCGCCGGCCGGGTTAGCCGGGGGCGACCACGAAGGAAAGCACCTATGGCCGACCTCGACGGGCCCCGCTGGGGCCCCGCCTCCAAGGGCCGCGCGAAGCAGATCGTCTTCCTGCTGCATGGCGTCGGCGCCGATGGCAACGACCTGATCGACCTTGCCCCGCGCTGGTCCCAGGCGGTGCCCGACGCCCTGTTCATCTCCCCCCACGCCCCCACCCCCTATCAGGGCGCGCCCTTCGGCCGGCAGTGGTTCGACCTGAGCGAGCGCACCCCGGCGCATCTGGAGGCAGGGGTCCGCGCCGTCGCCCCGGTGCTGGACGCCGCCATCACCCGGGAATGCGCGGCGGCCGGCCTGCCCGAGACGCATGTGATGCTGATGGGCTTCAGCCAGGGCGCCATGACCGCCCTTTTCTGCGGGCTTCGGCGCGCGGTGCAGCCGGCGGCCATCCTTGCCTATTCCGGCCTCCTCGTTGCCCCCGAGTCCCTGGGCGCCGAGTTGCGCGGCCGGCCCCCGGTGCTGCTGGTGCATGGGGAGGCGGACCAGGTCGTGCCCGTCATGGGGAGCCGCATGGCGGAGCGGGAACTGCGCGATGCGGGCGTGCCGGTGGAGGCGGTTTATTCCCCGCGACTCGCCCATGGCATTGACGATGCGGGGCTCGCGGCCGGGGCGCTTTTCCTCCAGCGCGCCGCCGCCGGGCTGGCCCCGGCCTGACACCGGCCTGACACCGGGCGTGACGGTCGCATGAAGCCATGCAGGGGGCGTGTTGCGCCCCCTGCATGGCCCTGTCATCCTCGCATCGTTCGGGGCGGCGCCACTTGATCTGGGGCCCGACCGCCCGGCCGAGCCCCAGCAATGGTGGTGCCGCGCCTCCGGCAAGGAGCAGCGCGTGCCAGACGGTTCGACTCTCGGCGGCGATTTCGGCGAAGTCCCCGCCTTCGGCTCGCCCATTGGCGGGCGGTCTTTCCCGGCGCTCGTCCTGAACGCCGATTTCCGTCCCCTCTCCTACTTCCCGCTATCCATCTGGTCCTGGCAGGATGCGGTGAAGGCGGTTTTCCTCGACCGGGTCTCGGTGCTGAACGAATACGAGACCGAGGTGCATTCCACGAGCCTGACGATGCGACTGCCCAGCGTCATTGCGCTGAAGGAGTACATCCCCGCCGCGCGGCGCCCGGCCTTCACCCGCTTCAACGTCTTCCTGCGCGACCGCTTCGGATGCCAGTATTGCGGCGCCGACCGCCCGGCGCCCGACCTTACCTTCGACCATGTCATCCCCCGTAGCCGCGGAGGCCGCACGACCTGGGAGAACGTCGTCGCCGCCTGCGGGCCGTGCAATCTCCGCAAGGGCTCCAGGCTGCCGCGCGAGATCGGGATGCATCCCCGCCAGCCGCCGCGCCAGCCGACCTCCTGGGAATTGCAGGAGAATGGCCGCGCCTTCCCACCGAACCACCTGCATGAGAGCTGGCGCGACTACCTCTATTGGGATTCCGAGCTGGAGAGCTGAATGCCCGCCTGCATGGACCGCATGCTCTTCCTCATGTGGCGCCTGTGGCGGAACCCACCCTCGCGCCAGAAGCTCATCGTGATGATGGTGGCGCTCGGCCTCGCCCTCGGGCTGGTCCTGGTGGAGCGCTTTGCCGGCTGGCCCGACTGGATGAAGACGGAGCGGGTTCCGAGGCCCCGCCTGCCCCACCTCTGACCGGAACGGCAGGGCCGGTTCAGGGCAGGCCGTTCAGGACAGGGAAGCCACAGCGGGAGCCTTCCTGCCCCCCTGCCGTCCCGCCCGCTCTCGTCCCAGGCGACGCCTGGGGTTAGGATGGGGCATGCATCGCCGCGTAGTCCCCGTCCTCGCCGCGCTCCTGCCCTTGCTCGCCGCCTGCAGTGGTCGCACCGACCCGGAGCTTTCGGCGGAACAGGCCTTCGCCCGCCTGCCCGAGGAGATCGCCGGTTTCCGCAAGTCCCGGCCTGAGGGTGGCGCAAACCGCACCATCCTTGCCCGCTATGCCCACCCCAACCACTCGGCCGGCTCGGTCCACGCCCTGGGCCCCAGTGACCGCGCGGCCGCGCGCGACGGCGATGAGGAGCCCGAGGTCGGCGCCGCCATGGAGGTCTTCGCCCGCGCCACCATGGCCGACGCCGCCTCCCGCCGCGAGAACGCCACGCTGCGCCACTTCGGCGCCCGCGCTGCCGAGACCGGCCCCACCGCGCGATGCCTCGATGTGCAGCTTCGTGGCGATGTCCCGCGCCGGCAACTCGGCTGCGCCACCATGCTGGAGCGCCGGGTTTTCATCGTGATGATGCTGGCGCCCGAGGCGGCCGATGGCCGGCGCGGCCTGCGCGACCCGCTCCTGGCCGTCACCATGCGCCTGATCGGGGCGCTCTCGGGCATGCCGCCCGAACCCATTCCGGCCGCCGAGACGGGGGAGCCCCTTCCCCCGCCGCCCGTCGCCGCACCACCGGCGCCCCCGGCGCCACGCCCGCCGGCAGCGCGCCGGCCGAGGCCTTCTTCGTCCGGGCCGCTGTGGCGGACCTGATCCGGCAGGGGCGGTAGGATAAGGCCAATGGCCCTGGTGAATGACCGGGCCCGACCCTTCGCATCCTGCCCAATAAGGTCCGGTTCTGGAGACGAGGCGGTCATTTATCCAGAGATCAAAGCATTGGGCTTCGGGCCCAACATTGGCCCCTCAGGCGCTCCCGCGTGCTTCCTTATGGCGGACGTGAGATCTTATAGGTCCGCTGACCGGCTCG
>DATCMG010000253.1:0-6928 GCA_036563555.1 Roseomonas sp.
CGGCGGTCGAGATCTGCTCGGACAGGTCGGCCGCCGGAATGATCGTCTCGGCAAGGCTGACATTGTAGTTCGGGAGGAAGGCGACTTTCAGCAGCCCGTGCAGGGTGGGATCGTCGTTGATGGTGGCCGCGACGTCATTCGCCAGACGGATGATGAGCTTCGCCTGATGATAGCTGGGCGCTGCCTTGCCGGCGAAGATCTTCACCCGCGGCACCCAGCTGGCCATGGGGCGGGCGCGCATCGCATTGTACAGCGCAACCGTATGCACGACGTTCAGCAACTGGCGCTTGTACTCGTGGATGCGCTTGATCTGCACGTCGAACAGCGCCTCTGGATCGACCTTCAGGCCGATGCGGGAGGCAATGTGGTTCGTCAGCCGCTCCTTCGCGGCGCGGCGCTGGGCCGCGAAGCTCTGCCGGAAGGCGGCGTCCTTCGCGAGCGGCACCAGATCCTCCAGCCGGTTGGGATCGTCGAGCACGGCGGGGCCGATGGAATCGACCAGAAGCCGCGTCAGCCCGGGATTGGCGCGGTGCAGCCAGCGACGGAAGGTGATGCCGTTGGTTTTATTGGTAATCCGGTCGCCGCAGGCGCTGTTGAGGTCGGCGAAAACCGTGTCCCGCATGAGCTGGGAGTGCAGCGCCGAGACGCCGTTGACGCGATGCGAACCGACGAAGGCGAGATGCCCCATCCGCACGCGCCGGCCGTGACGCTCATCGATCAGCGAGACATGCGAGAGCAGGGCATCATCCGCGCCCTTGGCCCGCACGCGGTCCAGATGGCTGGCGTTGATGAGGTAGATGATCTGCATGTGGCGCGGCAATAGCCGCTCCATCATCGGCACCGCCCAGGTTTCCAGCGCCTCGGGCATCAGCGTGTGATTGGTGTAGGAGAAGGTGGCCTGGGTGATGGCCCAGGCCGCATCCCACTCCATCCCGTGCACATCCATCAGTAGCCGCATCAACTCCGCCACCCCGATCGCCGGATGGGTGTCGTTGAGCTGGACGGCAACGTGCTCGGCCAGGTTGCTCAGCCCGGCATGGCGGGAGAGATGGCGGCGGATGATGTCCTGCAGCGAGGCCGAGGCGAAGAAATACTCCTGGCGGAGGCGCAGCTCCTGCCCCGCCTCGGACTCGTCGCCGGGATAGAGGACGCGGGAGATGGCCTCGGCCCGCATCCGCGCGGCCTGCGCGCCGACATGATCCCCGCGATTGAAATCGTTCAAATGCAGCGGATCGGTCGCGCGGGCGGACCAGAGGCGCAGCGTGTTGATCCGCTTGCCGCGCCAGCCCACCACCGGCGTGTCATAGGCGAGCGCGTTCACGATCTCGCCCGCGTGCCAGATCATGCGGGTGGAACCGTCCACCGAAACCTCGGAGCGGACATGGCCGCCGAACCGGATTTCATAGACGAGGCTCGATCGCTCGAACTCCCAGGGATTGCCCAGGGCCAGCCAGTCCTCCGGCACCTCATGCTGGATGCCGCCGGCAATGACCTGGCGGAACAACCCGTTCTCGTAGCGGATGCCGTAGCCATAGGCAGGCACGCCGATGCTCGCCATGCTTTCCATGAAGCAGGCGGCCAGCCGTCCGAGGCCGCCATTGCCCAGCGCGGCATCCGCCTCCTGCCCCGCCACCACGTCCAGGTTGACGCCGAGGCCGTCCAGCGCCCGCCGCGCCGTCTCGGTCAGGCCCAGATTGCCCAGCGCGTCCGACATGAGCCGACCGATCAGGAACTCCATGGAAAGGTAGCAAACGCCTTTTCGGTTTTCCGCCCGGGTGTCGTCATTGGTCCGGCGCCAGTCATCCACGATGTGGTCGCGGGCGGCGAGGGCGGTCGCGATGAACCAGTCGCGCGGGCTGGCCCGCTCCACCCGTCCGCCGACCTGGTAGACGAGTTTCGCGAGAATGCTTTCCCGGAAGGCCGTCACCGTGGCTTCGTCCGGCGCGTCGATCCCCAGGGGGACAGGAGAGGGGCTGTCGTACATCGACGGTCCTGCATGGAAGGGTGCCATATTGGCAGGAATGGCGGGTAACCGTAAGGCGCGAGTTGTTCGCCGCTGTTTCCCGTTACGCGCGAGTTCTCAGGTGGCCCTGGCGATATCTCGGTACAACGCGGCATAGCGGGTGGCGGAGCGGGCCCAGCCCACCGGAGCACGGAGGGCATTGGCCTGGGTCGCCCGCCACGCCGTGCGGTCCTGCCAGAGTGCGGCCAGGCGATCAATGGCAGCTCCCAGGGCCGTACTCGTCGTGGGCGCAAACTGTAAGCCGGTTGCGGCGCCGACGGCCAGCGCCGCTTCATTCGCGTCGATCACCGTGTCCGCCAATCCCCCGACCCGCGCCACCACGGGAAGCGCGCCATAACGCAGGGCGCAGAGCTGGGTCAGCCCGCATGGCTCAAAGCGCGAGGGCACGAGGAGGGCGTCGCACCCGCCCTGGATGAGATGGGCCAGGGCCTCATCATAGCCGATCCGCACGGAAACTTGGCCGGGATGCGCGGCGGCGGCATCCCGGAAGCCGGCCTCCAGCGCAGGTTCGCCGGCGCCAAGGAGCGCCAGCCGCATGCCGTGGGCGAGCAGGGCGGGCAGGCAGTCCAGCAGCAAGTCCATGCCCTTCTGGCCGGTCAGGCGGCTGATCACGCCGAGCACGAGTGCATCAGGCTCGTCCGTCAGTTCCATGCGGGCGCGCAGCGCGGCCCGGTTGGTCTCGCGCGCCGAGGGATCGCCGGCACTGAAGCGGGCAGCCAGATGCGGGTCATCGGCAGGGTTCCAGGCTGCCTCGTCGATGCCGTTCAGGATGCCGTGCAGCGCGCCGGCGCGGGTGCGGAGCAGGCCGTCGAGGCCCATGCCGTCCTCGGGCCGCATGATCTCGCGCGCATAGGTCGGAGAGACGGTTGTAATGCGGTCCGACAGGCGCAACCCGGCCTTCAGCGCGCCGATTCCGCCGAAGAACTCCACCCCCTCGATGTCGAAGGCCCGCCATGGCAACCGGAGCTCGGCCAGCAGGGCGGATGGTGCCCAGCCCTGGAAGGCAAGGTTGTGGACGGTGAAGACCGTGCCCGGCCGGGGGCCTTCGCCATAATGGAGATAGGCGGGGGCGAGACCCGCCTGCCAGTCATGCGCGTGCACCACATGCGGGCGCCAGCCGGGCAGGGCGCCCCGGCCGATCTCGGCCGCTACCCAGGACAGGGCGGCGAAGCGCCGCGGGTTGTCGGGCCAGTCGCGGCCTTCCGGGTCGTTGTAGGGGCCGCCGGGGCGGGCATAGAGGTGCGGTGCGTCCAGGACCAGAAGGTCCAGCCCCGAGGCGCGCACCGCCAGCAGCCGGGCCGGGCCGCCGAAAAGGTTTTCGAAGTCATGAACCGGATCGGCCGCGCCCGCGCGGGCGATCACGCCGGGATAGCCGGGGAGCAGGGTTCGCACCGCGACGGATTCCGCTGCCAGTGCCGCGGGCAACGCGCCCACCACATCGGCGAGCCCGCCGGTCTTGATCAGCGGGAAGCATTCGGAGGCAACGGAGAGGACGCGCAGCGGGCTCGGTGGCCCCCCCGGCAGGCCAGCGCGTTGATCGGACATGGCACGGCCCCTGCAAGCTACGGTCCTGCGGCATCAGGCCCGGCCTGCTGCCGAACCCGGCCAGGGCCAGCAGATGGGACGACGCCGCAGGACCGCCCCGACATGACGATCGGCCAGTCCTGGGTCAAGCGGGGTCGGATGCACCCGCCCATGCACCGAGGCGAGGATGCTCATTAGAATCCTGAGAATCCTGGAAGCAGACCCTCGGCGACGCGCGCGGGCCGACGACCTTCAGGTGGCCCCGGGGCTACATCCCCAGCGCATCGATCATCGGCTGCGTGATGAGGCAGACACCGCCGGGCGATCGACGGAAGCGGCGGGCGTCCTCCTCCGGATCCTCGCCCACAACCAGGCCTTCGGGCAGCACCACGCCACGATCCACGACCACCTTCCGCAGCCGTGAATGGCGCCCGACCACGGCACCGGGCAGCAGCACGATACCCTCCAACTGGCCGTAAGACCGCACGCGCGTGTTGGCGAAGAGCAGCGAGCGCCGCACGCAGGTGCCGGAGACGATGCAGCCTCCGGCGACGAGGGAATCCACCGCCATGCCTCGGCGGCCGTCATCATCCATCACGAACTTGGCCGGGGGCGTCACTTCGCCATAGGTCCAGATGGGCCAGTCGCGGTCATAGAGGTCCAGGGCGGGGACCACGTCCGTCAGATCGATATTCGCCTGCCAGAAGGCGTCCACCGTGCCGACATCCCGCCAATAGGCCTCCGCCTGATTGCTCGAACGGACGCAGGATTCATCGAAGCGATGCGCCACGGCGGCGCCGCGCGCCACGATCGCCGGGATGATGTCCTTACCGAAGTCGCGGCTGGAGCCGGGCGTGGCCGCATCGCGGCGCAGTTCCTCGGTCAGGAGACGCGTCTCGAAGACATAGATGCCCATGGAGGCAAGGGCGACATCCGGCCGCCCCGGAATGGAGGGCGGGTCGGCCGGCTTCTCCAGGAAGGAGATGATGCGGTCGGATTCGTCCACATGCATCACCCCGAAGGCGCTGGCCTCCAGCCGCGGCACCTCGATACAGCCGACCGTGACATCGGCGCCCGAGGAGACGTGCTGCTGCAGCATCATCTCGTAGTCCATCTTGTACACATGGTCCCCGGCCAGGATGACCATGTAGCGGGGGCCGTAGCTCTCGATGATGTCGAGGTTCTGGAACACGGCATCGGCCGTGCCGGAATACCATTCGGTTTCCGACACGCGTTGGCTAGCGGGCAGGATGTCGAAGCTCTCGTTCCGCTCGGGCCGGAGGAAGTTCCAGCCGCGCTGCATGTGGCGGATCAGGCTATGCGCCTTGTACTGCGTCGCCACTCCGATGCGGCGGATGCCGGAATTGATCGCATTGGACAGCGCGAAGTCGATGATGCGGGACTTGGCACCGAAGAACACGGCGGGCTTGGCGCGCCGGTCGGTCAGCTCCATCAGGCGTGAGCCCCGGCCGCCGGCCAGGACATAGGCCATGGCGGACCGTGCCAGGGGCGCGGAATGGACCGGTCCCTTCGACATGTTCTCCCGTTCCTCCCATGCGTTCGAATCGAATATGCCAGCTTTCATGTGGGCGCGAACGGGGGGCGGCCGGACACGGAGACGCGAGGCCGGGCCAGGAACGGCGTTCAGTTCATCCGGGCGCAATGTGCGCAACGGCACCCAGGTGCAGCACTGGTCCCAAGACATGACGACGCTTGCCTGGCCCAGATGGCGCGGTCCGTGGCCTCGCGTTCAACCATCCCCGCTCCCCCGCGTTGCCGCTCCAGTCGGCCCAGGGAGCAGGATGGCCCAGATCTTCACAGAGCGGGCCGATGCCCGGCTTCGCCTCACCCTGCTGGTCGGCGCCGCCCTGCTCCTGTTGATCGGGGTGGCGGGTTTTGCCTGGGTGCGATCCGGTAGTGCCTGGGCCATCGGGAAGCCGGCGGCGCAGCCGATTCCGTTCAGCCATGCGGTGCATGCGGGCGGCCTCGGCCTTGATTGCCGCTTCTGCCATGCGGGGGTGGAGCGCACCGCCGATGCCGGCATGCCCAGCGCCGAAACCTGCCTCGGCTGCCATGAGCGCGTCTGGAACGTCACGGCCCAGTTCGCGCCGCTGCGGGCGGCCATCGCGCGCGGTGCGCCGGTGGAATGGGCCTCGGTCAGCCGCCTGCCGGACCATGCGCGCTTCGACCACGCCGCCCATACCGGTGCGGGTGTCGCCTGCGAGACCTGCCACGGCAAGGTGCAGGACATGCCACGGACGGTGAAGGCGGAAACCCTCTCCATGAGCTTCTGCCTCGACTGCCACCGCAACCCCGCGGACCAGCGCCCGGCATCCGCTGTCCTGGCCCGCGACTACATGCCGGCGGGCCAGCCGCACGCGGTCAGGCTCTATGGCCTGCAGGCCCAGCGCTACGAGCATTACGGCGTGGAAGTCTCCCCGCTGACCCGTTGCTCGACCTGCCATCAATGAGCGCCCCCCGCCCGCCCCGGCACGGCCCCGACCCGGCGCCCGAGCCGCCGCAGCCCGCTGCCCTGGCCGCCGGCGCCCATGACCCGGTGGAGCGCCGCGACGCGCTGAAGTTGATGGGAGCCTCCCTGGCCCTCGCGGCCCTGGCCGGTTGCGACGAGGCGGAGGAGCACGGCCACCCCCTGCACGCGCCCGCCCGCGCCGCGCATGGCGAGATGGCCGCAGCGGAATACGCGACGGTGCTGGAACTGGACGGGCTATCGCGCGGCGTGATCATCCGCACCCGCAACGGCCACGCGGTGAAGGTGGAGGGCAACCCGCGCCACCCCGCCAGCCTCGGCGCGACCGATATTTTCGCGGAAGCGGCGGTGCTCTCGCTGCACGACCCGAACCGGTCCCGCCACATCCGGCGCGACGGCCGCCCCGTGCCGCCCTGGATGCTGGACGATGCCCTTGCCGCGGCCCGCGCGGAGCTTGTGCGGCAAGGCGGGCGCGGGCTGCGGATCCTCACCGGCCCGGTCTCCTCGCCCAGCCTCGCGCGGGTCATGGAGGCCGTGCTGGCCGCATTCCCGGAAGCCCGCTGGCACCAGCACGATCCCTTGGCCGACGACGCGGCACTGGAAGCTTCCCTGCGTAGCTTTGGCCGCCCGGTCGTCGCCGTTCCCGACCTGGCGCGGGCCCGGGCCGTGCTGTGCCTCGGCGCCGATCCGCTGGGGCAGGCGCCCGGGCATCTCCACCATGCGCGCGACTGGACCAATGCCCGTGCTGCCGGCCGCCCGCCCCGGCTTGTCGTTGCGGAAGCCACGCCCAGCCTGACTGGCATGCGCGCCGATCGCCGCATTCCCCTTCATCCCGCCGAGGCCGAGCCCTTCTCGCGCGCGGTTGCCGCCGCGCTGGGCGTGGGCGGGCTGGT
>DATCMG010000282.1:0-5356 GCA_036563555.1 Roseomonas sp.
GCGGCCTGGTGGTGGCGCCCAACCACCTCTCCATGATCGATGTGATGCTCATCGTCTCCTGCCTGCCGGACGCCGTCTGCATCATGAAGGCAGGGCTGGAGCGGAACCCGGCCCTCGGCGGCGGGCGGCTGGCCGGCTACATCCCGAACGATGCCGGCCTGCCCGTGATCCGCCGCGCGGCGGAGGCGCTGCGGGGAGGCGCCAACCTTCTCGTCTTCCCCGAGGGAACCCGCACGCCCGATGGCCGCACCGGCCCCTTCCACCCCGGTTTCGCCCTTATCGCCCGCCGTGCCCGCGCGCCCGTCCAGCCCGTCTTCATCGAGAGCAACACCCGCTATCTCGGCAAGGGCTGGCCGATCTGGCGCCGCCCCGACTTCCCCCTGCGCTACCGCGCCCGGCTGGGGGAGGTCGTGACCGTGCAGGGCCCCGCCGAGGCCTTTGCCGAAGCCCTGCGCCGCCAATACATCGCTGTCCCTGGAGAAGCGCGCCCTTGAGCGGCACCCATCTCGTGGTCATCCCGAGCTACAACACCGGCCCGCGCCTGGCGGAGACGGTGGCCGCCGCCCGCGCCGCCTGGCCCGTGGTCTGGGTCGTGATCGACGGCAGCACCGATCATTCCGCCGCACCACTCCGCGCCATCCAGGATCCGGGCTTCCGGCTGATCGAACGCGCCGTGAACGGCGGCAAGGGCGCCGCCATCCGGGATGCCCTGGAGGCAGCGGCGAAGGAGGGCTTCACCCACGCCCTGTCCATGGATGCCGATGGACAGCATCCCGCCGACCGCATTCCCGACTTCATGGTCGCCTCCGCCGCGCGCCCCGAGGCCATGATCCTCGGCGCTCCCGTCTTCGGCCCCGAGGCGCCCTTGCTGCGCGTGCGCGGCCGTCGCGTTTCCAATTGGTGGACAGGGCTCGAAACCCTCTGGTCCACCCGCGCCGGAGAGCCGATCGCCGACAGCCTCTACGGCTTCCGCGTCTATCCCATCGCGCCGCTACTGGCCCTCATGCGCCGCAATCCCTGGATGCGCCGATACGATTTCGATGCCGAGGCTGTCGTCCGCCTCGCCTGGCGCGGCGTGCCGGCCCTCAACATACCGGCCGCCGTGCGCTACCTAACCCCGGCCGAGGGCGGGATCTCCCATTTCCGCTACGGCCGCGACAACCTGCTGCTCACCGGCATGCACACGCGGCTGGTGCTCGGCTTCCTCTGGCGCCTTCCGGCGCTGCTCTGGCGACGAGGCCGCGCATGACGCCCCCTATCCCCCTGGTCGAAATCCGCCGCGGCGGCGTGACGGAGAGCATTCATCACGGCGCCGCAGTGGTCGCCGATGCCGATGGACGCCTCCTGCATGCCTGGGGCGATCCGGACCTTCTCACCTTCCCCCGCTCCTCCCTCAAGCCCTTCCAGGCTCTCTCCCTGGTGGAGAGCGGCGCGGCGGACGGGCTGGAATCCCAGCACCTCGCCCTCGCCTGCGCCTCCCACCGCGCCGAGCCCTTCCAGGTCTCAATGGTAGAGGACTGGCTGCGCCGGATAGACCGGCGCGAATCCGCCCTCGTCTGCGGCCCTGCCCTGCCGATGGGAGAGGCCGACCTGGCCGATGCCGTGCGCGCAGGCGGCAAGCGCCGGGCCTTCCACAACTGCTCCGGCAAGCATTGCGGCTTCCTCGCCGCCGCCCAGGCCTTCGGGACGCCGGATGGCTACGAGAACCCCGACCACCCGGCCCAGCGGCACTGGCTCGCCGCCCTGTCCGAATTGATGGGCCGGGACGCCACCACCCTGCCCCGCGGCACCGACGGATGCGGCCTGCCCGCCCTCGCCATGACCATGGGCGATGCCGCCCGCGCCGCCGCCCGCTACGCCGCCCTGGCCGTGGCCGACCCGAGGCGCGAGGCCGCCATCCGCCGCCTTCTCACCGCGTTGCGCGAGCACCCCGATCATGTCTCCGGCCGCGGCCGCCCGACCTCGCGCATCGTCGCCGCCACGGAGGGCCGCGTGGTGCTGAAGGAGGGCGCGGAGGGTTTCGTCATCGGCTTCGTGCCGGAACGCGGGCTCGGTATCGCGGTGAAGCTGCTCGACGGCGCCTCGCGGGGAAAAATGGCGGTCTTCGCGACGATCCTCGGCCGCCTCGGCCTGCTGCCGTCCGAGCGCGCGGCTGAACTGGCCCGCGCGGTCGAGGCTCCGGTGCTCGACAGCAATCAACGGGTGGTGGGCGAGGTGGCGGCCCTGGCACTCGGGTGAGCCCCCGATGGATGAATCGGAGGGAGTTCGCCATATCGGAGTGCCTTGAGGTGCTCGGCAAAATTGCAGGCCGCGATGAACGCCACCGCCTGGACCTTGAGCCCGTCCGGGCCGTGGAAGGCCTTTATGTGGTCTCCTTGAAGATTCCATTCATCCGCCTGGCCTGACCATTCGTTCAGGCGGCCCGTTCGGCAGCTTACCGGCTCAGCACCGCACAGCGGAAACCGGGAAATGTTAAAACGTAGGGGGCGCCACTTGTGGCGCCCCCTGGCCGCTTCTCACCAACTCCGGTGTGGGAAGCGCACTACAGGATGAAGTCCGTGCTCAGCAGGGTCAGCGTGCCGGTGAGCTGGATCTGGAAATCCGCCCCACCTGCTCCGTCGACATCGCCTTCCACGATGGTGTTGCCACCCTCCTGGACGTAGCGCAGTTGCCCAGCGACGCCGGTGAAGTCACCGGTCCCGATGAAGGTGAAGCTGTCCTGGGTACCGCCCGTGATCGCGTCGATGCCCGACAGGTCGATCTTGTCGTTTTGTGCACTGGTGAAGTCGGCGATGGTGTCACGCGCGGTATTGCCGAGCACGCCATTCCCCGCCTCGGCGATGCTGCTGAACAGGAAGGTGTCGGCCCCGGTGCCGCCAATCAGGGTATCCTTGCCGAGACCGCCGACGAGCACGTCATTGCCGGCACGGGCATCCAGCCTGTCGTTGCCGTCGAAGCCAAGCACCAGGTTCGCCTGGTTGTTGATACCAACGGTGGTGCCGTTGCCAACCGTGCCAGCCCTGACGATCAGTGTCTGGCCGCCGAACTGCATCTGCTCCATGGAGATCAGCGTGTCGGTCCCACCCGTGCCCACGAGATCGGTCACGAGGATGTCCGACCCGCTGAGCGCGAAGCTGTAGTTCCCGATCGGACCGGTGAAATCTGCCGTATCCGTCCCGCCCGCACCGTTCAGCGTGTCGTTGCCAGCTGCGCCCGTGAGTGAATTAGGGCCATCCGTTCCAATTACGGGATCATTGGAGCCAGGCAGGGGCACGGAACTCAGCCCAAAGTCGCTGCCCGTCAGGGTCATGAGGCCTGTGAGTTCGATCTGGAACTCCGCCCCACCTGCGCCGTCGACATTGCCTTCGACGATGGTGTTGCCACCCTGCTGGGCGTAGCGCAGCTGCCCGGCGGCGGTGAATTCACCGGTCCCGATGAAGGTGAAGCCGTCCCGGGCACCGCCCGTGATCGCGTCGATACCCGACAGGTCGATCTTGTCGCCCTGCGCCCTGTTGAAGTCAGTGATGATGTCGCGCCCGGTATTGGCGACCGTGCCAATTCCGGTCTCGGCGATGCTGCTGAACAGGAATGTATCGGCCCCGCTGCCGCCGGTCATTGTATCCTTACCGAGGCCGCCGACGACCACGTCATTGCCGGCACGGGCATCCAGCGTGTCATTGCCGTTGAAGCCAAGCACCAGATTCGCCTGGTTGTTGACGCCGACGGTGGTGCCGTTGCCGTTCGTGCCAGCCCTCACGGTCAGCGTTTGGCTGCCGAACCGCATCTGCTCCATGGAGATCAGCGTATCGGTTCCATCCGTGCCCACGTTGTCGGTCACGATGATGCCATCCGCGCCAAGGGCGAAGCTGTAGCTTCCGATCGGACCGGCAAAGATCGCCGTGTCCGTCCCGCCCCCTCCATTCAGCGTGTCGTTGCCGAGCCAGCCATCGAGCGTGTCGTTGCCATTCCCACCCGTCAGAAGCTGGTTCTCATTCACCAGTTCACTGATGCCGAAGTCAGCGGTCGTTGCCCCGGTAATTGGGTCAACGAAGCGGATCCGCTCGATGTTGCGGAGCATATCCCCAGCCGCGCCAGTGTCAGTTCCAACCACCGTGACCGAGCGGTCGGCGTTCCTGGTGAAAGTGTATGCGCCCGGTGTGCCGCTATAGACAGCCGTGTCGATGTCACCGGCGACGTTTCCGTTGACGATCTCGCGGATAATCTTGAGTTGGCCTGGGTTAAGGGTTCCATTGAGCATCAGGGCGTTGAGGGATGCGCCGTCGTAGAGCTCGATCCCAGCCTTGTTCGTGACCTTGCCGCCCATGCGCTCTGCGGACCCGATTTCCAATCCGTTCGCGTCATAGATCCCGATGCGAACATTCAGCCAGTTGTCACCGTCGATGTAGTCGTTGCCGCCGCGGCCTTGAATAAGGTCACTGCCGCCGCCGCCAAGCAGGATATTGCCGTCATTGAGAGCCACGATCTTCTCAAGATCGCCGGTCGTAGGCTTGGGTGCCACCCGGCTGCCGAGGATCTCGCGCAAGCCGTTGATGCGATCGACACCTGCCTGGGACAACTCATTGTCAATGAAAGTGGAGTCACCGTTGGCCCCCACAGGCGGAGGCTCGGCATTCGGATCGCCGCGATCATCGCCGCGCAGGACGTCGTTGTGCTTCCAGCCCGACAGCGCTTCCACCTGATCGAACCGGTCGCGCAGGATGTCCTCTTCCTCCGTTGTGAAGATCGGAGTCAGGAGGTCGGAGTCGGCTGCTTCCGGGTTGTCCCTGTGGATGGCCCAGTCAAAGCCAAACATGCCCTCGTTGCGCATAACACTCGCGCCCTGAACCATGATGTCGTCGCCAGACTCGGCGTCGAAGTCTTGCTCGTTCTCGCCGGCGAACATCACGTCATGGCCGATGATGGTCGAGTTGAAGTTCAGCTCCGAGTTATCGCCGGCGATGGTGTCGAAGCCATTGCCGCCCTCAAGCCAGTCGTCGCCCTCGTTGCCGAGCAGGAAGTCACCGCCATCGCCGCCCAGGACGAAGTCGTTCCCGGTGCCGCCGAACGCCTCCTTACCGTCGGGACCCGTGATGATGTAGTCCTGGCCCTCATTGCCGAAGATCAGCGCCAGGCCACTACCGCCGTGGATGACATCATTGCCCTCCTCGCCGTGCAGCATGTCGACTTCGCCGATATCGGTGCCGGAGTTGGTGATGATGTCGTCACCCTTGCCGCCATGGACCTTGTCGACCCCGTAGCCCGCCTCGATCCTGTCGTTGCCGTCACGGCCCCAGACGGAGTCGTCACCACCCCCGGCCACAATCGTATCGTTGCCGTTGGTGCCCTGGATGAGCAC
>DATCMG010000290.1:0-2939 GCA_036563555.1 Roseomonas sp.
CCGAGGGGTTTCGGTTGGCTGTGTAACAAGCCCTTCCTAGGATGAAGCCAAGGCATAAGAATATGCCGGCTCCACGGGAGAAAACGCGGAATGCAAAGGCGAACTCTTCTCGGCGCGGCCGCCGCGCCGGTGGTCCTGCCCGCGCCGACCGCCTGGGCGCAGGGCCAGCGCAGCTTCGCGACACGCCCGGTGCGGATCATGGTGGGCGTTGCCCCCGGCGTGGGCACCATCGACCTCACCGCCCGCGCCGTCGCCGATCCGATGGCCGAGGCCCTGGGGCAGCCCGTGGTGGTGGAGAACCGTCCCGGCGCAGGCGGCATCATCGCGGCCGAGGCCGCGGCACGTGCCCCGGCGGATGGCCATACGCTGTTCCTGGGCGGGGCGGACACCGTCGTGCACGCCTTCCTCCTCGCGGGGCGGCCGCCGCTCGATCCCTTTACCGACTTCACGCCGGTCTCCCGCGCCACGCGTGACCACTGGATGGTGGTGGCGTCACCCTCGCTTGGGGTGGACACGCTGGCGGGCCTGGCGGCGCTGGGGAAGCAACGCTCGGGCGAGCTTAACTACGCCTCCTTCGGGGTTGGCACCGTGTTCCACCTCGTCGGCGCGCGCCTGGCCCAACGCCTGGGCTTCGAAGCGCTGCATGTGCCCTATCGTGGCGACTACACATCGGATCTGCTGGCGGGCCGCATTTCCTACCTTGTGCAGCCCACCGCGCTGCTCCTGCCGCATGTGGCGGCAGGCAAGCTGAAGGCGCTCGCCGTGCTGTCGCCGGAGCGGCTGGCGCAGTTGCCCGATGTGCCCACCATTGCCGAGGCAGGCTACCCGGATCTCGGTTTCAACATGGGCATCATTCTCTGGGCGCCGGGCGGCACGCCACCCGGGATCGTGGGGCAGGTGAACGCGGCCTTTCACCGCGCCGCGAACACGCCCTCCGTCCGCAACCGGCTGGCCGACCTCTCGCTGGAGACGGTGGGCGGAAGCACGCAGGAGGCAGCGGAATTCACCCGCTGGTTCGTCTCCTTCGTCGATGACCTGCGCGAGAAGGTGCTCGGCTCCGCACGCTAGGCCGGGCGAGTTCCCGCCGCGACGTCAGGCATCAACCGCGGCCGGTGTTGCCGCGGCTGCGTCACCCAGGCCCGTCTCGCCATAGAGCCAGGCAAGCGTGTCGTACCACTGGGTGTCGGACTTGGCGGACATGATGCTGTTGCGCAGCGCCGCATGGGGCCCGGAAGGGTGGTAGATGTGATCGCCGACTTCGCGGGACTGGAGCTGCACCCGCGCGGTGCGCAGCACGCGGCGCCGGCGGTATGCCTCCAGCGCCGCCTCCGCCGCGCCGGGATGGACCGCCATTTCCTGGGCGAGGCAGACGCCGTCCTCCATCGCCATGCAGGCGCCCTGCGCCAGATACTGGAGGGTCGGGTGTGCTGCGTCGCCGAGCAGCGCGACGCGGCCATCGATCCAGCGCTCCGTGGGATCGCGGTCGCAGAGCACCCAGAGCTTCCAGTCCCGTCCGTGACGAATGATGCTCTGCGCCCGGGGATGGACGTGTCGGAAGCCGGCCATCACCTCCTCCTCCTCCACCGGCTGGCCGGCGACGGGCTCGGGGGCGTCGTTGTGGTAGGTGACGACGAGGTTGAACTGCTTCCAGCCGGAGAGCGGGTAGTGGACGATGTGGCACTTCGGCCCGGCCCATAGCGTCGCCGCGTTCCAACGCAGGTCCTCGGGCATCTGCTCGGTGGGGATCACGGAGCGGTAGGTGGTGTGGCCGGTCACGCGCGGCGGGCCATCGCCCACCACGCGCTGCCGGATGCGCGACCACAGCCCATCCGCGCCAATCAGCACGGAGCCCTCCACCGCCTCGCCGGATTGCAGTTGCACCGTGACCGTCGTGCCATCCTGCTCGTAGCCGGTTACGGCACAGCCGGTGCGGAGGTTGATGCGCAGCTGGGCCTGGCAGGCGCGCACGAAAACGCCATGCAGATCGCCCCGATGCACCACCGCATAGGGATTGCCGAAGCGGTGGCGGAAGGGTTCGGTCAGGTCGATGCTGGCGATGTCCTCGGCCGTCAGCGCATCCATCAGGCGCAGCCGGTCCACATAGACCGCCATGGCGCGGGCGGCGTCGCCGATGCCGAGATGATCGAAGGCCTGGAAGGCGTTGGGGCCGAGCTGGATGCCGGCGCCGATCTCCGCCAGCACGGGCGCGCGTTCGAGCACCGTGACCTCGAAGCCCGCACGGGCCAGCCCGAGGGCCGCCGCCAGCCCGCCGATGCCGCCGCCAGCGACAAGGATCGGCTTCTCCTGACGCATGGTGATCCTCCTTGATGTGTGCGGGGCGCGTCTGCGCCCGGGCTGTCGGGGGCCTATTCGGCGTCGGGCTGGTGGCCCGGTTCGGCCTGCGCGAAGGCGGGCAGCGCCTTGCAGGCGGCCTCCGCCGCGAGCAGCCGGGGGAAGCGCGACACATCCACGCCGAACCGCCGGGCATTCCCGAGCTGTGGAACGAGGCAGATGTCAGCGAGTGTCGGGGCGTCTCCGAAGCAGAAGGGGCCCGGCATGGCCTGCAGCAGGGCCTCGCAGGCCGCCAGCCCGGTTGCGTTCATCTCCGCGGCCCAGGCCTGCACCTCCTCCTCCGGGCGCCCCATTTCGCGCAAACGGGCGAGCACGCCCAGGTTCTGCAGCGGATGGGTGTCGGCGGCGAGGATCAGGGAGAAGGCGCGGACCTGCGCGCGCCGCACCGGGTCTGCGGGTAGAAGTGGCGGTTCGGGGAAGGCGTCGTTCAACCACTCGATGATGGCGAGGGACTGGGTGAGCACGGTGCCGTCGCCCAGTTCCAGCGCCGGCACCAAGCCTTGCGGGTTGAGTGCAAGAAAGGCGGGATCGCGCTGCTCGCCTTTGCGGAGATGGTGGGAGACCTGCCTGGCCTCCACGCCCTTCAG
>DATCMG010000291.1:0-1582 GCA_036563555.1 Roseomonas sp.
GGCGCCTGCCACCGGAACAACCGCAGCCGCTGATCCGGCCAGGGCCAGAGCCAAGGACAGGGAAGGGGGCGGCTAGCCCTGCCGGGCGATGGCCGTCACCACCCCTGCCGCAAGCGCGAGCAGGATAAGCGCGAGCCAGGAACTGGCGAGGCGGGGCCCCCGGCCCGCGAAGCCCGGGGGCAGTCGCTTGAAGCCCGTGACCATCGGCCGGACCAGGTCCTGCCGCTTCAGCACCGCATAGGCCAGCACGGCCAGGATATGCAGCGCGATAGCCACCAGGATCAGGTTGAAGGTGAAGAGATGAATGCTGCGCGCCGCATCGGCCAGGGCGGGCGACACGGTGCGCGCCAGCGGTCCGCGTGACAGGATCCCATCATCGGTGAACAGGCCGGACGTGGCCTGCACCAGCAACACGGCCAACAGAGCCAGCACCATCCAGCCACCCGCCGCGTTATGGCCGATCTCCGTGTCCGGCTCCCGTCGGCCGAGATGGCGGAGGTGCCGCAGCCCCTCGACCGGCGATCGCAGGAACCACGAGAACCGCGCCGTATCCGATCCCACGAAGCCCCAGGCCAGGCGGAAGAGCAGCAGCGCCAGGATCACCTCGCCGGAGAGGATGTGCCAGTCCATTCGCCCGTTCTCGGCGCACCACCAGGAGAAGCCGACCAGCGCGGCCACGCCCCAGTGGACCAGCCGGATCCAGCCATCCCAGACCTTGACCCGCACCCGGTCCGACTCCGCCATTCCGCCCTCCATGGCTTGCGCGGGGCAGGATAGGGAGATCCTGCCATGCCCGCCCAGGGAGCATGGAAAGCCGCTCACGAAATCCCGTTCGGCGGCATCGCTGTCGCCCTTGTGAGGCTGGGGCGTGAGGACGTAGTTACGTCTTCATGACAGACGCATCGCGACTGCGTGTCGTCGGCGGCGCGGCGGTTCTGGCCAGCGCGCTGGCGGCGGGCGCCTTCTATGGGACAAGGGATCGCGTGGCGGCCCCGCCCGTGGTTCCGCATGCCCGGCAGCTTGCTGCGCCCGTTTCCCTGCCCGCCGATGCCCCGCGCCGTGATCCCATCGCGACGGGGCGCCCCTCCGCCCAGGCCCAATCCGCGCCCGGCAGCCCGGCCGGGGCGAGATCTGCCCGCGCGGCCGAACCCCCGCGCTTTGACGTGGTGCGGATGGGCGCGCGCGGCATGGTGGTGGTGGCCGGCCGTGGCGCGCCGGGTGCCGAGGTGGTGCTCCTTGATGGTGGCCGCGAGATCGGCCGCGCCCGCGCCGATGGACGTGGCGAATGGGTCATCCTGCCCGCCGATCCGCTCGGCGCCGGCGCGCGTGAATTGTCGCTCCGCGCCCGCCTGCCGGGCGGGGAGGAACTGGCCGGCCCCGACACGGTGCTGGTGGTCGGCCCTGCCCCTGCCGAGCCCCAACTGGCCAAGACCCAGCCCCAAGGCCGCGAGGAGCTGTTGTCCGTCGCCACCCCGGCCCCCGCCGAAGCCCTTGTCCAGCCGCACGAGAACACAACCCGCACCGCAGCGGCCCAGGCCTCGGCGCCCATGCGCGACGCCGCGCGGACCGAGCAACCCCTCGT
>DATCMG010000294.1:0-3091 GCA_036563555.1 Roseomonas sp.
AACAAGGATGAAGGCGCCGGCGACCAGGGCATCATGTTCGGCTACGCCTGCCGCGAGACGCCCGAGCTGATGCCGGCCCCCCTCTTCTACGCCCACCTGATCCTCCGCCGGATCAGCGAGGCCCGCCGGAACGAGGACATCTCCGCCAAGGGCCTCCTCCCCGACGCCAAGTCCCAGGTCACCCTCCGCTACGTGGACGGCAAGCCCGTCGGCGCCACCAGCGTCGTGGTCTCCACCCAGCACCAGGACGGCATGACCCAGGAGGACGTGAAGGCCCTCGTCCTTCCCTTCATCGAGACCAGCCTCCCCCAGGGCTGGATGCCCTCCGCCAACGAGATCTACGTCAACCCCACCGGCACCTTCGTCATCGGCGGCCCCGATGGTGACTGCGGCCTCACCGGCCGCAAGATCATCGTCGATACCTATGGCGGCGCGGCCCCCCATGGCGGCGGCGCCTTCTCCGGCAAGGACCCGACGAAGGTCGACCGCTCGGCCGCCTACGCCGCCCGCTACGTCGCCAAGAACGTCGTCGCCGCCGGCCTCGCCGATCGCTGCACGATGCAGGTCTCCTACGCCATTGGCGTCGCCAAGCCCCTCTCGGTCTATTTCGACCTGCACGGCACCGGCCATGACGTGGACGAGGCCAAGCTGGTCAAGGTGATCAGCGAGATGGTGAACCTCTCCCCCCGCGGCATCCGCGAGCACCTGCACCTCAACCGCCCGATCTACGTCCCCACCTCCGCCTACGGCCATTTCGGCCGCACCCCGGATGCGGAGAAGGGCACCTTCACCTGGGAACGCACGGACCTCGCTGCGGAGCTGAAGCGCGCCTTTAACCGCTGAGAACGAATTTGTTGACGTTTTGTTCTCGTTTGCCTTAGGGTACCCCTTATCGGGCACCCCCGGCCCGACCGGTCTCCCCCAAGGCCGAACGGACTGACCCCTCAAGTCTGATAGGGCCGTCTCGCACCCCCTGCGAGGCGGCCCTTCCCCCATTCCGGGCGCTCCCATGGCCTATGATGAATCCCGCCCCGCTCCTCCGGCCGAGGGCATTCCCGACCGTCTCTATGGCCGCCGCCGCGGCCACCCCCTGCGCCCCCGCCAGCAGCGCCTGCTCGACCTGACCCTGCCCCGCCTCACCCTGGCGGACCCTTCGGCCCCCCGCGCCGCCTTCGGCATCACCCCCGACGCCCTCTGGCTGGAGGTTGGCTTCGGCGGCGGCGAACACGCCCTCGAAATCGCGTCGAGGCATCCGCGCACCGCCCTCATCGCCTCCGAGGTCTTCGAGAACGGCCTTTGTTCCCTCCTTACCAACCTCGTCCCCGAAGGCGGGGAAGCCACCGCCCCGCTGCCCGCCAATCTCCGCCTTTGGCCCCGTGACGCCCGCCACCTCCTGGCCGCGCTGCCGGACGCGGCCCTCGACCGCCTCTTCCTGATGTTCCCGGACCCCTGGCCCAAGGCCCGCCACAGCAAGCGCCGCTTCGTCCACCCCGCCCTGCTGCCCTTGCTGGCCCAGAAGCTCCGGCCCGGCGCCGAGTGGCGCATCGCCAGCGACGATCCGACATACCAGGCCTGGGTCGACGAGGTGATGGGCGCCCAGAACCTGTTCGAACTGGCGGAACATCACGCCACCCACCCCGAGGGCTGGCCCCATACCCGCTATGAGGCGAAGGCGCTCCGCGAGGGCCGGAGCCCGCGCTGGTGGGTCTGGCGGCGGAAGTAGGAAGGCGGGGCGGGAGGGGCTGGCCCTGCGGCCTTCCTCCCTGGAGCGGTGAGCGCGAAGAACCTTGCCCCGGCCGAAGGGGCTCGCTATATGCTGCAGACAAGACAATCCGCCGTTTTAGGGGGGTGGCCTTTACGGGCCGCCTTTTTTCGTTTTTGAGCGACGACCTTCCCCAGCATGAGGGCCTTGAGGCCCGCATCGCCGCCGCCATCGCGCCGACGCTCGGCCAGATGGGCTATGAGCTCGTGCGCGTGCAGATCCAGGGCAAGGAGCGCCCGACGGTGCAGATCATGGCCGACCGCGCCGATGGCAGCCTCATCGGCGTCAAGGACTGCGAGGCGATCAGCCACGCCGTCGGCGCCGTGCTCGACGTGGACGACCCCTTTCCCGGCCTGTGGAACCTTGAGGTTTCCTCCGCCGGCATCGACCGCCCCCTGACCCGCACCAAGGACTGGGTGCGCTTCGCCAGCCAGGTCGCGACGGTGGAGATGATCGTCCCGCATGAGGGCCGCCGCCGCTTCCGCGGCCGCATCCTCTCGGCGGATGAGAACGAGGTGCGCCTGAAGCTGGACGAGGGCGCCGAAGTGATGCTGCCGCGCGGCAATATCCGCCGCGCCAAGCTGGTGCTGACCGACGAGCTGATCGCCGCCACCGCCCAGCCCGAACCTGAGGACGACGCGGAGGGAGCCCCGAAGAAGGCTCCCAAGCGCTGGCGTCCCCCTTCCGAGAGGAACTGAGACCATGGCCGTGGACGTCGCCATTGCCCGCCCCGAGCTTCTCCAGGTCGCGGATGCCGTGGCCCGGGAGAAGATGATTGAGCGCGAGGAGGTGCTCGAGGCGATGGAGCAGGCCATGTCCAAGGCTGGCCGCGCGAAATACGGCCAGGAGAAGGACATCCGCGCCACCATCGACCGCCGCAACGGCGAGGTGCGCCTCTCCCGCTGGACCGAGGTGGTGGAGCAGGAGCCCGTCGAGAACGAGGCGACCCAGATCCCCCACCGCATCGCGGTGAAGATCAAGCCCGGCATCAATGTCGGCGAGTTCATCGTCGATCCGCTGCCGCCGATCGATTTCGGCCGCATCGCCGCCCAGACCGCCAAGCAGGTGATCGTGCAGCGCGTGCGCGAGGTCGAGCGCAAGAAGCAGTTCGACGAGTACAAGGACCGCGTCGGCGAGATCATCAATGGCGTGGTGAAGCGCACCGAATACGGGAACCTGATGGTCGATCTCGGCCGCGCCGAGGCGCTGCTGCGCCGCGACGAGACCATCCCGCGCGAGGCCTTCCGCAACGGCGATCGCGTGCGTGCCTATATCTACGACGTGCGCGAGGAGCAGCGCGGGCCGCAGATCTTCCTCTCCCGCACGCAT
>DATCMG010000300.1:0-8542 GCA_036563555.1 Roseomonas sp.
CTCACCCCCGTCGCGCATATCACGCCGAAGGACTGGGCCGAGGTGGTGGCGGTGAACCTCACCGCCGCCTGGCGCCTGATCCGCACCCTGGACCCGCCGCTGCGCGCCTCGGATTCCGGCCGCGCCGTCATCCTCACCACCGATCGCGTCAGCGACCCCAAGCCCTATTGGGGTGCCTATGGCGCGACCAAGGCCGGGCTGCAGCATCTTGCCACCACCTGGGCGGCGGAGGTCGCGGCCACCCCGCTCCGCGTGAACCTCTACGACCCCGGCCCGGTCGCAACCCGGCTGCGCGCCACCGCCATGCCGGGCGAGGATCCCGCCAGCATCGCCCAGCCCGCCGATGTCGCCCCCCGGATCGCCGCCCTCTGCCTGCCGGACGAAGCGCGCAGCGGCGAGGTCGTGCGCGCTGCCTGAGCGGGGCGGCGCCGGGCCTGAGGGAATGGCGGGCTAAGGCTCCTGCCGCGCCACCAGGATGTTGCGGACGGAGCCGTCGGTGGCGGCGGCCAGCACATCCGGGTCCAGCGGGCTGAGTGCGGCATCGGCCGCGATGTCCCAGAAGCGGAAGCCCATCTCCCGCAGCATGCCGATGGTCTCGGCCGGCCCCACGCCATGGCTCGTCAGCATGGTCGGCACGAATTCCATCATCATCCGCACATCGGGCGAGCGCTCCAGCAGCTGCCGCATGCCCCGGATGGCACGGCCCTCCGAGCCCTCCACGTCCATCTTGATGACGCCGACCTTCGTCCGGGGATCGGGGAAGAGGTTGTCGAGCGCGAGGACGCGGCAATCCGTGCCGGCGCGCTTCCATTCCGGCTCCAGCACATGGCCGCCCCCGGGCCAGGACATGTCGAAGGCGATCTGGACGGTCCCGTCCGCCTCGCCCACCGCCGCCTCATGCACGGTTAGCCGGTCCGTCATGCCGTTCACGGCCGCGCTGCGGCGCATCAGGTCGCAAAGGCGGGGATTGGGCTCGCAGGCCGCGACAATTCCGCCGGCCGCCGCCCCCAGCACCGCATAGACCCCGTGATTTGCGCCGATATCGAGCACCAGTTCGCCCGGCCGGATCAGCCGCTGGAAAAGCAGCACGTAAGCCGTCTCCCAGACGCCGAAGAGGATGAGGTGCGGCGCGATGTCGATGCCGCGCGTGTCCACGAAAAAGGGATGCCGCCCATGCAGCATCACCAGCGCGGTGTGGTCGCCGAGATAGGTGGGCTGCTGGAAATGGATGGGATGAGAGCGCTGGGCGAAGTAGGCGACGATCTCCTCCATCCGGGTGGAGATGCGATCGAGCCGCTCCTCGATCGCCAGGTTGCGCCGGGTCAGCGCGTCCTCGGTCTCCAGCAACGCCGCATGCGTCCCGGCATCCGGGCCGCGGCGAAAGCGGTCGAGCAGGGCGGCCAGACGGGACATGCGGGCTCCTTTGCCGGGATCGGGCGCGGTGCATCGCAGGCTATCCCGCCCGGCACGCGCCCGGCCACCCGCCGGCCGGGTTTCTCAGTCCTCGCTCTCGGCATAGGGGTTCTCGGTGCCCCGCAGGTTCAGGCGGATCGGCACGCCGGGCATGTCGAAGGCCTCGCGGAAGGAGTTCACGAGGTAGCGCCGGTAATCCTCCGGCATCTGCTCCGCCCGCGTCCCGAACACGACGAGCGTCGGCGGGCGTGCCTTGGGCATGGTGATGTAGCGCAGCTTCAGCCGCTTGCCGTTCACCAGCGGCGGGGCATGACGCTCCAGCGCCGTCTCGAACCAGCGGTTCAGCGCGCCGGTGGGGGCGCGGCGGTTCCAGACTTCATAGGCCTCGCGCACGGTGGGCATCAGCTTCTCCACCCCGCGCCCCGTCGCGGCCGAGAGCGGCACGACGAAAATCCCCTTGAGCTGGGCGAGCGAGGCCGTCAGCACGTCCTCGACCTTGCGCCGGGCGGCGTTGCGGTCCTCCACCGCATCCCACTTGTTGAAGGCGATGACGATGGCGCGGCCCTCGCGCTCCGCAAGGCGGGCGATGCGGAGGTCCTGCTCGTCCATGCCCTGCACAGCATCGACCACCAGCACCGCCACCTCGCATTCCTTGAGGGCGGCGATGGTCGCGGCGGTGGACATCTGCTCCAGCGCCTGGGTGATCCGGGCGCGGCGGCGCAGGCCCGCGGTGTCCACCAGGCGCACCGGCTTACCCGTCTCGTCCGTCCACTGCACGGCGACGGAATCACGGGTCAGGCCGGGCTCGGGGCCGGTGATCATCCGCTCCTCGCCCAGCAGGGCGTTCAGCAGGGTGGACTTGCCGGCATTCGGGCGGCCGACGATGGCCAGGCGCAGGGGGCGGTTCGGGTCCTCGGCCTCCTCTTCCTCCTCCGGCGGCTCGGGCGGCAGGGCGGCACGGATCTCGTCATGCAGCTCGCCGAAGCCATCCCCGTGCTCGCCCGAGACGGGCAGCGGGGCGCCGAGGCCCAGCTCATACGCCTCCAGCGAGTTGGCGGCGCCCATCCGGCCTTCCGCCTTGTTGGCCAGCAGCAGCACGGGCTTGCTCTGGCGGCGCAGCCACTGGGCGAAGGCGCGGTCGGCCGCGGTCAGCCCGGCCCTTGCGTCCACCACGAACAGGATCAGGTCGGCGGCACGCAGCGCGGCCTCGGAACTCGCGCGCATGCGGCCGGGGATGGTGTCGGGCGGGGCCTCCTCCAGCCCGGCCGTGTCCACCAGCAGCACGTCGCGGCCGGCGATGCGGGCCACGGTCTCCTTGCGGTCACGGGTGACGCCGGGCGTATCGTCCACAATGGCGATGCGCCGCCCGGCGAGGCGGTTGAAGAGGGTGGACTTGCCCACATTGGGGCGGCCCATCACGGCGATACGGGGGAGCATGGAACGCAAGAGCACCGCTCGCGCCCCAGGGTCAAGTAATACTCAGGCGCGGCGCCCGTCATCGCCGCGCGCCATGCCGGGACGCAGGCTCAGCGCAGGGCCACCAACGTCCCGTCATCGGTCACGAGATACACCGTCCCCCCCACCGCGATGGGGGGCAGGGTGACCCCGCCGGGCAGGCGCAGGCGGCCGGCGATGCCGCCCTCGGCCGGATCGACCATGATCGCCTCGCCCAGGGAGGAGGGCACCAGGATGCGCCCACCCACCACCAGTGGCCCGCCGAAGCTGGCCGGGTTGCGGCGGCGGTCGCGGGCGGAGCGCTCGTCCAGCAGGGTCACCCAGCGCACGCGGCCATCGGCGCGGCCCATGGCGACCAGCTGGTTCTCGGGCGTGACCACGAAAATCCAGTCCCCGGCGACGGCGGGGGACCGGGCGCTGCCCACATCGCGTTCCCAAAGCCGCCGGCCGGATCGGAGATCGACCATCAGCGCCGTGCCGGCCTGGCCGACCGCGATCACGCGGCCATCATCGATCACCGGCAACCCGGCCACCCCGGCCAGCTCCGCCAGGCCACCGCGCCGGGCCGCCTGGCCGCCGGCGGAAAGGCTCTCGGTCCAGACCACCCGGCCATCAGCCGCGCGCAGCGCCGCCAGCTCGCCCGAGGGGAAGCCGGCCACCACCGTGTCGCCCTCGACCGCCGGCGCGGGCAGGCCCAGCGGCACGGCCGAGACCGGCGTGCCGCGATAGGTCCAGAGCCGGCGCCCATCTTCGGTCGAGAGCGCCAGGAGCTGGTTCTCGACCGTCGGCACGAAGATGCGACCGCCGGAGACGGTGATGCCGCCGCGCGTCGGTGCGGGAACGGAGGCGCGCCAGCGCACCTCGCCAGTACCGGGATCGAGGGCCAGCACCTCGGCCATGCCGGTGGCGGCGTAGAGCACGCCATCGGCGAAGGCCAGGCCGGCGCCGACCGCGCCCACATCGTCCTTCTCCGGCGTCGTCTCTCGGGTCCAGCGGCGGCCGCCGCTCGCGGGATCAAAGGCCGAGACGGTGCCATAGGCATCGGCGGTGAAGACCGTGCCATTGGCCAGGATCGGCCCGGTGGTGATCCGGCGGCGATAGGAGGAGCCGGTGCCGATGCTGGCGCGCCAGGCCTCGCGCAGCGTCTCGCCAGCCGAGGCGTGGCCGGGATCATGGGCGAGGTTGCCGCCGGCCTGCGGCCATTCGGCAAGGGCGGTGGGCGCGGGCAGGGTGACGGGACGGCCGGCCAGGGCGGGATCGATCGTCACCTCGCGGTCGGCCTGGATCACCGGCAGGCGCTCGCCGGGGAGCGGCGTCTCGCTCTCGCCGAAGATGCCGCCGATCGTCTCGCAGCCCGAGAGGGCGAGGGCTGCGCCGCCCAGGAGCAGTGCGCGGCGGGAGGGGTTCGTCATCGCGTCGCGGATCCTCTCAGGCATTCGGAAGCTGCGCCAGCACCCGGGTGGCGCGGTCGCGAAGCGCCTGGGGGGCGGCGGAGTCGGTGGTCAGCCCTTCCAGGATGCGCCGGGCCTCCGCCGCGTTGCCCTGGCGGATCGCGATCAGCGCCTGCAATTCGCGGGCGGAGGCGCGCCAGGGGCTCGCATCGCCCGCCAGGGGCGTGATCCGGGCGGCGAGCACCGCCGGATCCTGGCTGTCCAGCCCATGCAGCACCCAGTTGAGGCTGGCGAGGTCGCGGTAGAGCGGATCGGCATCGCTGTCATTCGCCACGGCGTCCCATTCGGCCAGGGCGCCGGGCAGGTCGCCGGTCTCGGACTTCAGGGCGGCGGCGCGGAGCCGGGCGAGGGTGCGGTAGCCATCCGGCGCCTTGGCGGCAATGTCGTCGAAGCGGGCGGCGGCGGCCTTGAGGTCGGTGCCCTGCGCTTCCGTCTCCCGGTGGACGACGAGGAAGGCATTCGCGGCAGCCTCGGCCTCGCGGTTCTGGTACCAGCGCCAGCCCTGCCAGCCAGCAATGCCGATCACCGCCACCAGGGCAAGCGTGGCCAGGGCACCGCCGTAACGCATCCCGAGCTGCCGGGCGCGCTCGGCGCGCAGGTCCTCCTGCACCTCGTCGAAAATGTCGGGCAAGCGGGTTCCTTCCCCCAGTATCGGCCCCTGTGCCGGCCCCAGAGCCGGATGGACAATCGGGGCGGGGGTATAGCGGGACCGTCACGGGGCGTTAAGCCCGGGGCGTGTTTCATGCGGGAATGCGAACCCCGGCGCTCCTTCTTCCATTCCTCCTGGCGGCCCTTCCGGGCTGCGAGGCCCTGGTGCCAATCGCGGCCGCGAATGGCGTCTCGCTTATGCTGACGGGGCGGGCGGTGCCGGATCTGGTGGTCTCGGGCGTCTCGGGGCGGGACTGCTCCATCGCCTATCTGGATGCCGGGGAGCGCTATTGCCGGACGGAGGTACAGCCGGTGGTGCAGCCCCACTGCACCCGGAGCCTGGGATCGGTCGATTGCTGGGATGGACCGGTGCCCGGCAATCCGCCGCCCCGGAATGCGGGGGATGCACGGCCTGGGGCGCCAACGCAGCCCTGGCCCGAGCGGGTGCTGTAAGAACGCGGTCCCATCGCCGGCACCGGCCTGCGGCCCATGATAGCGATCGTTGCAGGGATGGACGATGGTGTTGAGCTGGCCGTGGCTCCGGACCGTCATGGTCTGGAGATGCGGCGTCTCCGGCGCGTCATCACCCTCATCCATGAGGACCGGCTGGAGCAGGATTCCATCGGCGCTCGCTGGCGCCGATGGGCAGGCGGAAGCCGCCGGGCTCACTCATGGACAGAAGCGTCCGATTGCCCTTCAGCAGGATCTTCCGCAAGTGGCCTTCAGCCGAGCTTATGACGCGCGCGTGCCGTCAAAGCGCACGGGCTCGCCGCCCGGTGCGCCGATCACCTCGTCCTCCCGCATCACCGCGCGCCCGCGCAGAACCGTCATCACCGGCCAGCCCTGGCAGGGCGTGCCGATGAAAGGGCTCCAGCCACAAGGGGAGACGAGCCAGTCGGCCTCGATCACGCGGCTCTTGCCCATGTCCACCAGGGTGAAGTCGGCATCGTATCCGGCCGCGATCCGTCCCTTTCCGATCGCGCCATAGACCCGCGCCGGGCCTGCCGCCATCAACTCGACCAGCCGCGACAGCGAGAGCCGCCCGGCCGAGACATGGTCCAGCATCAGCGGCACGATGGTCTGGACGCCAGTCAGCCCGGCGGCGGTGGCCGGCCAGGGGCGCTCCTTCGCCGCGCGGGAATGCGGCGCGTGGTCGCTGCCGACGCAATCCACCGTGCCGTCCGCCACCGCGGCCCAGGCGGCCTCGTAATGGCGGCGGTCGCGGATCGGCGGGTTCATCACGGCATAGCCGCCCAGCGCGTCATAAGCATCCGGCGCCCATTGCGTCAGGTGGTTCAGCAGGACCTCCACCGTGCCGACGTCGCGGAAGTCCTTCATGTATTCCAGCTCCTCCGCCGTGGAGACGTGGAGGATATGCGCGGGCCGGTTCGTCTTGCGGGCCAGCGCCATCAGGCGGCGCGTGCCGAGGAAGGCGCATTCCACGTCGCGCCATTCCGCGTGCAGCTTGTGCGGGCCGCCCTGCGCGAACATCGGCTTCCGCGCCTGCAGCCGGTACTCGTCCTCGGAGTGGTAGGCAATGCGGCGGCCGCCGTTGCGCATCACGCGCTCCAGCGTTTCGTCATCCTCGATCATCAGGTCGCCGGTGGAGGAGCCGGCAAAGACCTTGATGGCGCAGACATTCGGCTCGCGCTCCAGCGTGCCGAGCTCGCCCACATTGCTGCGCGCCCCACCGACATACATGCCGACATCGCAATAGGCCGTCTCGCGGATATGGCCGCGTTTCCAGTCGAGCTGCTCGACCGAGGTGATGGAGGGCTGGGTGTTCGGCATGTCGAACACGGCCGTCAGCCCGCCCAGCACGGCGCCCTTGGTGCCGGTGCCCATCGTCTCCACCGCCGGGTCGCCGGGGTCGCGCAGATGGACATGCGGGTCGATCAGGCCGGGAAGGACATGCAGGCCTGCGCAGTCGATCACCTCGGCGGCCTCGGCGGTCCGCAGGTCGCCGATGGTCGCGATCTTGCCGGTGCGCACGGCGACATCGGCCTGCGTCTGCCCCCAGGGCAGAACGACGGTGCCGCCGCGCAGGATCAGATCGTAGCTCGCCATGGGGCATCTCCGGCTGAAGGCATCCCGGTTTGGCGCCTGGCCCGGAGGTGGTCAATCGGGTCCATCACGCGAATGGGGCTTGCCATCCCACCAAGACTTAAAGATATCCTTATGACGCGTTGGTCCCGCGCGAGCGGGTGAAAAGGGAATGCCGTGCGGTTCGGAAGGACCAAGTCGGCGGCTGCCCCCGCAACTGTCAGCGGCGAGCCGCGCGCCTATCCGCCCATCCCGGGCGGGCCACTGGGATGCCCCTTCGGGGCAGCCCGGGAAGGCAGGGCGTGCGGCATTGACCCGCGAGCCAGGAGACCTGCCGGCGCGGCAACCCCTTTCAGCCGGCGCGGGGCGCGTCCGGCGGAGAAGAACCATGCGCACGACCCATTCCGGCGACCCGCCACCCCGTCCGGCCCCGGCCAAACCCCGCAGCTGACATCCATGACGGACGCCCCGGCAGGCGCGCTTCCCTCCCCTTGCGTGCGCCTCTGCACGCTGGACGGGAGAGGCATGTGCCGCGGCTGCTTCCGCCTCATCGACGAGATCGCCGCCTGGCCTTCCGCCGATGATGCGACGCGCCGCGCCATCCTCATGCGCAGTGCCGGGCGCCGCCGAACCCGAACGGACGACGAATCATGACCGCCACCAATCTCGGCTTCCCCCGCATCGGCCTGCGGCGCGAGCTGAAGGCCGCCCTTGAAGCCTTCTGGGCCGGCAAGACGCCGGAATCCGGCCTGCGCGCCACCGCCGACATGCTGCGCCTGCGCCACTGGGAATTGCAGCGCGACGCCGGGATCGGCTGCGTTCCGGTGAATGACTTCTCCTTCTATGACCATGTGCTCGACACAGCCTGCGCGGTGGGCGCCATCCCGGATGGCTATGGCTGGCGGAAGGGGCAGGCGGTCTCGCTGGAGACCTATTTCACCCTCGCGCGCGGCGAGCGCGGCACGGCCGAAAGCTGCGGTTGCGGCCATGGCCACGCAGCCAAGGGCGCCCCGGCGCTGGAGATGACGAAGTGGTTCGACACGAACTACCACTACCTCGTCCCCATCCTGCGCCGCGGGCAGGATTTCGCCCCCACCGCCTTCCCGGCCGTGGACGCCCATGAAGCGGCGGCCCGCGCCGGCTTCACCGCCCGCCCCGTGCTGCTCGGCCCCGTCTCCTTCCTCATGTTGTCGAAAATGGCGGAAGGCGAGGGCGACCCGCTGGACCTCCTGCCCGGCCTGTTGCCCGTTTATGCCGAGACGCTGAAGCGCCTCTCGGCCGCAGGCGCGCGCTGGGTGCAGATCGACGAGCCCTGCCTCGTGCTCGACCTGAACGAGAAGGCCCGCCAAGCCTTCTCGGCCGCCTACAATGCTCTGGGGGGCGTGGCCGCGCCGCTCTCGGTGATGCTCACCACCTATTTCGGCGGAATGCGGGACAATCTGGAGCTCGCCATGACCCTGCCGGTGCAGGGGCTTCACCTCGACCTCGTGCGCGCGCCGGAACAGCTTGCGCAGGCACTCGGCAAGGCGCCG
>DATCMG010000302.1:0-2118 GCA_036563555.1 Roseomonas sp.
GCCTATGCCCGCGTCACGGTCCTGCTGGCGGATGAGGGGCTGATGGCGTCAGAGGAACCGTCGGACGCCGAGCCTGGTGACCTGACGCGCACCCCCCTCTCCTACCCTGCCGGGCGGCCGCTGCGGCTGCAGAACCTGGCCCGGGCGGATGAGGGTTTCCTGCTCTCCATGGCCTACTCCACCCAGCGCGGCTACGGCGCCAACCACCCCTTCGTCGGCGAGGTGCGACAGGGAGAGGTGACGGTCGAGATCGTCCCGCCGGAACTCGGCTTCGCCATCGAAATCGGCGACATCACCGTGACGGAATGCCAGATGGTCAATCAGTTCCACGGCTCCCGCACGGAGCCGCCGCAGTTCACGCGGGGCTACGGCCTCGTCCTTGGCCGCACGGAGCGGCGGGCCATGTCCATGGCGCTGGTGGACCGGGCGCTGCGCGCGGAAGAGTTGGGGGAGGAAGTGACGGCCCCCGCGCAGGACGAGGAATTCGTCCTCTCGCACTCCGACAATGTGGAGGCGACGGGTTTCCTCGAGCATCTGAAGCTGCCGCATTACGTCGATTTCCAGAGCGAACTGGAATCGGTCCGCGCCATGCGCGCCGCGGCCGCACCCAGGACGATGCGGGAGGCCGCGGAATGAGCGCCGCGCTCCAGGACGAAGGCTACAACTTCGCCTATCTCGACGAGGGCACGAAGCGCATGATCCGCCGCGCCCTTCTGAAGGCCGTGGCGGTGCCCGGCCACCAGGTGCCCTTCGGATCGCGCGAAATGCCCCTGCCCTATGGTTGGGGCACCGGCGGCATCCAGGTGACGGCAAGCGTGGTCGGGCCGGACGATGTGCTGAAGGTGATCGACCAGGGCGCGGATGATACGACCAATGCGGTCTCCATCCGCTGCTTCTTCGCCCGCGTCGCGCCGGGGCTACGCACCACGGAGCGCACGACGAAAGCGACCCTCATCCAGACACGCCATCGCATCCCGGAGACGCCGCTGCGGGAGGGTCAGGTGATGGTCTATCAGGTTCCCCAGCCCGAGCCGCTCTACAAGCTGGAACCCCGCCGCGCCGAGACGCGGCGCCTGCATGCGCTGGCGGATTACGGGCTGATGCAGGTGAAGCTGTATGAGGATATCGCACGCCATGGCCGCGTGGGCTCCTCCTACGACCATCCGGTGATGGTCGGCGGGCGCTACCTCATGGCGCCTTCGCCCATTCCCTCTTTCGACAATCCGAAGATGCACCGCTCCCCCGCGCTCCAGCTCTTCGGGGCGGGGCGCGAACGGCGGCTCTACGCGGTGCCGCCCTACACCGATGTGCGTAGCCTCGACTTCGAGGACCATCCCTTCGTGCCGCTGCGCGCCAAGGGCCGCTGCGCCCTCTGCGGCGCGGGCGAGACCTATCTGGACGAGATGGTGACGGATGACCGGGGCGGGCGCCTCTTCGTCTGCTCCGACACCGATTATTGCGGCACAAGGCAAGCGGAGGCTGCAGCATGACACCCCAGGACGAACCCATTCTCTCCTCGCACGGGCTGTCGCTCTCCTTCGGGGCGGTGCGGGCGCTGGACGGGGTCTCGATCGACCTCTGGCCCGGCGAGGTGCTGGCGATCGTCGGTGAATCCGGCTCCGGCAAATCCACCCTGCTGCGCGTCCTGGCGGGCGAGGCACGGCCCGATGCGGGCGCCGTGGCCTATCGCGATGCCGCCGGCGCCTCGCTGGACGTGCATGGCATGGGCGAACCCGCCTTACGCCGCCTGGCGCGCACCGAATGGGGCTTCGTGCGCCAGGACGCGCGCGATGGCCTTCGCATGGGCGTCTCGGCCGGCGGCAATGTCGGCGAACGGCTGATGGCCGTGGGCGCCCGGCATTACGGCGATATCCGGGCGGAAGCATCGCGCTGGCTGGAGCGGGTGGAGATCAGCCCCACCCGCATCGATGACCGCCCTGGCCTCTTCTCCGGCGGCATGCGGCAGCGCCTGCAGATCGCACGCACCCTCGTCACCCGCCCCCGCCTCGTTTTCATGGATGAGCCGACCGGCGGCCTCGATGTCTCTGTGCAGGCGCGGCTGCTGGACCTGATCCGTGGACTGGTGAGCGATCTCGGCATCGCGGTCGCGCTGGTGAC
>DATCMG010000321.1:0-9255 GCA_036563555.1 Roseomonas sp.
GCCAAGCTCTGGGTCGCGCGCCACTGGGTCGCCCCGGGGGCGAAGCTGATCTGCCTGGATGCCGCCACAACCCCGTGGCGGGTCGGGGAAGCGGCGCAGTTCGACCTCGTCGCCTGCCACGACGCCTTCTATTTCCTCGAGCCGAAGGGCGTGATCCTCGACCGGCTGCGCCGCCTGGCCGGCGATACGGGCTGGCTTGCGATCGCCCACATCCACAACCGTAACTGGCCGAACCTCTCGGCCGGCTCGGCCGTGACAGCGGAGGAACTGGCCGCCTTTTTCCCGGACGGCACGGTGTATGATGACGCCGAGCTGACCCGGGCCGCGGTGGAGCGCCGTGCGCCGCGATCTGCCCGGCCCGGCGCGCTGACGGGCGCGGAAGCCTTCTCCGTCGCGGCTGGCCCCAGAATCATCCCCGCCCGACCAGTGATGGGCCTTCTCGCCCTGCCGCCGGAGGGGGCGGCGCTTCGCCGCAACCCCCTCCTCCGCGACGGCGCCATCGCCTGGCCCTCCGAGCGCTACGCGCGGGAGTACGGACCCCGCGCGACCTACCCGGCGGCCTCCGACGCACCGGAACGCGCGCTGGCCGGCGCTGCTACCGCCCATTGGGCGCTGCGCCGCGAGCTTCTGGACCTGCCCGAGAATTGGTGATGACGCTGGACATGCGGACCGCCACCCTCCCTTCGCGCAGCATCGCCTGGGGCATCGTGGGCTATGGCTGGGTGGCGCGCGACTATGCGGTGCCCGCCATGCTGGCGGTCGGCCACGCGCTGCGCGCGGTCAGCGACCCCGCGCCCGCCGCCCGGGACGCCGCTCGCGCCGCCCATCCCGACGCCGCGCTGCATCGCGACCTCGCGCCGATGCTGGCGGACCCGGAGGTGGAGGCGATCTACGTCGCCACGCCGAACCACCTGCACCGCGCCGCGGTGGAGGCCTGCGCTGCCGCCGGCAAGGCGGTCCTTTGCGAGAAGCCGATGGCCGCGACGCTGGCGGATGCCGAGGCGATGGCCACGGCGGCGCAATGCGCGGGCATCCTCTACGGCACCGCCTTCGACCAGCGCCACCACCCGGCCCATGCCGCGATCCGCGAGGCCGTGGCCGCCGGGATGATCGGCACGCCGACCGCCATCCGCATCGCCTATGCCTGCTGGCTCGGCCCGGGCTGGAGCGTGACGGGCGAGGGCGACAACTGGCGCGCCGATCCGGCCCGCGCCGGCGGCGGGGCGCTGATGGACCTGGCCCCCCATGGGCTGGACCTGGCGGAGTACCTCCTGGGCGAGCCGATCGAAACCATCGCCGCCCTCACCCAGCGCCGGGTGCAGGACTACGCCGTGGATGACGGCGCGCTGGCGATCGGCCGCACTGCGGGCGGCGTGCTGGTGCAGTTGCACGTCGCCTACAACTGCCCGGACGCGCTGCCGCGCCGCCGGCTGGAAGTGCTGGGCAGCACGGGACAGATTCTGGCGGAAAACACAATGGGCCAGGATGCCGGCGGCCGCGTGACGCGCACGGACCGGTTCGGCCGCGGCGCAGCCCTGCCCGTGCCGGACGCGGAGGCCTCGCCCTTCGCGCGCCAGATGGCCGCCTTCGGCCAGGCGCTGGCGACCGACAACCGCACCACTTTCAGCGCCGCACGCGACCTGCACACCATGCGCCTGCTGCATCGGGCCTATACTGGGGATTCCGCGTGCCGCTGACACCCTGGGCCTGTGCCAATTGCGGCTTCTGGCAAAGGCATTTCGAGCCGCGTTCCTGCCCAGTCTGCGACGACACGCGCAACGACCTGCCCCATGACGGTTGGCACTTCTTGCGCGAGGATGAGGTGGCCGCGCGGCTGACGGGCTCGTGGAAGCGGCTGGACCGCGACATGGTAGCTTTCACCACCTCTCCTCCCTTCGGGCTGAATGGCACGGGCTGGCTGTTGCTGCACTCCGAGGGAAACACCGCCTTCGAGGCCGCCCCCTACTACACGCCCGCGATGCTGGAGGAGATCCGCCGGCTCGGCGGCATCCGCTTCCTCGCCGCCTCTCATTGCCACGGCTACGGCGCGCTCTGGCAGCTGCAGGACGTGTTCCAGCCGGAGGTGCTGGCCATCCAGAAGGATGACCTGCGGATGACCAAGGCCTTCCGCGTCACCTGGCCCTATGACGATGCGCTGGAACTCCGCCCGGGCCAGACCTTGATGCATGTGGGCGGCCATTATGAGGGCCAGGCCGTGCTGCACGACGCCACCCGAGACACCCTCTTCTGCGGTGATGCCTTCAAGGTGGACCAGGGATCGGACGGCGAGAACCTGGCGGTCTCCACCCACAAGGCCTTCCACAAGGACATCCCGCTGACGCCGAACGAGGTACGCAAGTACTGCGACGTGATCGGCAGCCTGGATTTCGACACCGTCTGCACCCCCTTCGAGCATGCGCGCGGTATCACGCGCGACATCGCCCTGGCGGTGCTGGATGACCAGCTGCGCGGCCAGCCGGGCGTGCGCCACATACCCATGGAAGAACTGCGCCGCAGAGCGGAGGGGAACGCCAGATGAGCGACGAGCTGCGCCGGGTCGCGGATGCCTTCCGCGCCACCATGCCGAAGGACTCCCACGTCACCGTCTTCCGGATCGACCACCTGGACCGCACCGGCGTGCCGGTGGTGCAGGCAAACCTCATCCTGAAAAGCGAGCCCGCCACCACCGGCTACGGCTACGGCTTCACCGAGGTGGAGGCCGAGGTCGGCGCGCTGGGCGAGCTCTGCGAGGAGGTGCATTGCGGCGCAGCCATGAAGGTCTTGCCGCGCGTCATCGGAAGCTATGCGGAGCTGTCCCTGACCCGCGCCGTGATCGACCCCCTCACCCTCTGCCTGCCCGCCGGATCGGACTACGCGCCGGAGATGGAGCTGCCCTGGGTGGAGGCGCGTCGCTGGCCCTCTGGCGAAGCAGTGCTGGTGCCGCGGGAATGGATCGCCGCCTATTCTTACCAGCTCGGCGAGAAGCCGCGACTCATCACACCCATCACCAACGGGCTGGGCGCCGGCTTTGACATGGAGCACGCCATCGCGCACGGCCTCATGGAGGCGCTGCAGCGG
Source organism: Roseomonas sp. (assembly GCA_036563555.1). GTDB lineage: Bacteria > Pseudomonadota > Alphaproteobacteria > Acetobacterales > Acetobacteraceae > Roseomonas. The sequence continues at coordinate 3,079 of DATCMG010000321.1, forward strand.
GACGGGAACGTCGTCTCCTACCGCGCGCTCGACCAGGGCGCCGTTGCGGATCCCGATGCCGTGCCGGACCCCGAGGTGCGCCGGCTGCTGGACCGCCTGAAGTCCCTCGGCATCGACGTGATGGTGAAGCTTGCTGCCACGGATTTCGGCATGGCGAACCTCTACGTGGTGGGCGACGACCGCGGCCGGCCGACCGCCCCGATCCAGATCACCTCCTGCGGGGAAGCGGTGAGCCCGGACCGCGAGCGCACGCTGCGCAAGGCGCTGCTGGAGTTCTGCGGTTCCCGCGCCCGCAAGGCCGCCACCCATGGGCCGATCCCCCTGCTGCGCGCCTCCCTACCCGCCGACTACGTGGAGCGCCAGATCGGCGTGGCTATGTATGAGGAGGAGGAGTCCCGCGCCCTCAACGCCATGGTGGAGTGGATGGACAAGGACGCCGCCGTGCTGCGCGGGCGGCTCGCCGGCAACGTCCTCTCCTCTCGTAGCTACCGGCCCTTCTCCTCGCTTCCCACCGTGCCCGCCGCCGCCGTTGCGGACTCCAGGGACCGGCTGGCGCTGCTGGTGGAACGCCTGGGGGCGGAGGGGCTGGAGGTGCTGACGGTGGACTGCTCCCCACCCGACAAGGCCGTTCGGGTGGTGAAGGTGATCGTCCCTGGGCTGGAGAGCGAGACAATGAGCTACCATCGCATCGGCTGGCGCGGCGTGTGCCGCCTGCGCGACCGCTCCGATCCGCTCATCATCGATGCGCCGCGCGAGGGCGCGAAGCGCGTGCGCCTGCGCCCCGAGGACGAGACCCGATGCGGCGGCCCCGCCTGGTTCGACGCCGCGCTGGCCGACCGGATCGTCGGGACGCTCTACCCCCTCTATCGCGAGAGCGGCACCTTCTCCGCGCAGCTGGCGCTGGCGGCGCGGCGCGGGGAGGCGGTGCCGGCATGACCCTCCGCTTCGCCTATAACACTAACGGCGCAGCCAACCACCGGCTGGCCGATGCCGTCGCGCTCATTGCCGATGCTGGCTATGATGGTGTGGCCCTGACGCTGGACCACCATCACCTCGATCCGATGGAGGAGGGCTGGGAGCGGCGGGCCGAGGCGCTGGCGCACGACCTGTCGGCCCGGAAGCTCGGCTGCGTGATCGAGACCGGCGCGCGCTACCTGCTCAATCCCCGCGCCAAGCACGAGCCGACGCTGCTGACGCCCTCGGCCGAGGGCCGCGATCGGCGCATTGCCTTCCTGAACCGCGCCATCGACATCGGCGCCATCCTCGGGGCCGAGGCGATGTCCTTCTGGGCCGGCGTGCCGCGCCCCGGAGTCGACCACGCCCAGGCTCGCACCTGGCTACGGGAGGGCGCGGCCAAGGTGCTGGAGCACGCCGCCGCCCGGGGCGTCACGGCGGCGCTGGAGCCGGAGCCGGGGATGCTGGTGGAGACAGTGGACGACTGGTCCGCGCTGGACCTCCCTGGCCTGACCCTCGCCCTCGACCTCGGCCATCTGCTGGTGACGGGGGAGCGCGACCCGGCCGCGGCGGTGCACGAGTTCGCGCCGCATCTCGGAACCGTTGCGATCGAGGACATGGCGCGGGGCATCCATATCCACCTGCCCTTCGGCGAGGGCGACATGGACATCCCCGCCTGCCTCGACTCCCTGGAACGGATCGGCTTCTCCCAACTCGTCTGCGTCGAACTCTCGCGTGAGAGCCATCGGGCCGACACCATGGTCCCGCAATCGCTGCGCTGGCTGCGGGGCTGCCGCGAGGCGCGCGCGGCATGAGGGTCCTCTTTCTCTCCCGCCGGTTTTTCCCGGCGATCAGCGGGATGAGCGTCTATGCCGTGAACCTGCTGCGCCAGCTCGTCGCGGCGAGGCATGACGTGACCATGGTCAGCCAGTATCGCGGTGATGCGGCGGGCACGAAGGTCTATGGCGGCGGCCCGCCGCCCGAGGTGCCCGGCATGCGCGTCATCGGCCGCCGTTCCCTCGGCGAGGAGGCCTTCGCCGAGCCGGGCGGTGCCGATTTCGAGTCCGACATCGACGATATGGTCCAGACTATCCTGGCCGAGCACGCTCGCAAGCCCTTCGACGTGCTGCACGCCCAGTACGGCTACCCGAATGGTTGGTCCGTGCTGCTGGCAGCGCAACAGATCGGCGTTCCCACCGTCGTCTCCATCCAGGGGGGCGACGGTCACTGGGTGGGTTCCTGCTGCGAGACGCACCGCAAGGCCATGCTGCGCGTGCTGAACCACGCGGACCGCCTACTGATCGGCTGCGACAGCTTCGCGCAGGAGGTGGTGGAGCGCCTGGGCGTCGCGCGGGACCGCTTCACCATCGTGCCCGGCGCGGTGGAGGTGCAGCATTTCCGCCCCGCGGAGGGCACCGTTCCCGGCGCGGCCGCCGACACGGTGCGCCTGCTCTATCACGGCCGCGTCGACCGCCGGAAAGGCGCACTCGACTTCCTGGATGCGCTGGCGATGCTGCGCGCGCAGGGCGTGCGCTTCGCCGCCACGATCAGCGGCATCGGCCCGGACCTCGATGCCTGCGTGGCGCGCGACGCCGAGCTCGGGCTCGGTACCCGCTTCTCCGGTTATGCCGCCTACGAGGCGGCGCCGGCCCTCTACCGGGAGCAGGATGTCTTCGTCTCGCCCACCTATGCCGAGGGCTTCTCCAACACGGTGCTCGAGGCGATGGCGAGCGGCCTCGCCACTGTCTCCTGCGATGCGGTGGGCGTCAGGGACTGTCTCCGCCACGAGGAGAATGGTCTCCTGTCCCAGCCCGGCGACGTGCCCGCCCTGGCGGAGAACCTGCGCCGTATCATCCAGGATGCCCCTCTGCGCGCCCGCCTGGCCGGCAACGCTCTAGAGGAATGCCGCCGCACCTACTCCTGGGAGGCGGTGGGCCGCCAGATCATGGGTATCTACGAGGAGGTGCGCGGAACCCTGCCGGATACCGCCTTCGACACCGTCCTACCCGCCAGCGAGTGCCGCTTCCGCGCGGCGCCGCACCTGCTCTGATGCCAGACCCGGCATGAGAACGGCCCTCGCCCTCTCCCCGCACCTCGACGACGCCGCCTTCTCGGCCGGCGGGGCGCTGGCACGGATGGCGAGGGAGGGCTGGAACGTGGTGGTGGCTACGCTCTTTACCGCCACCGTGCCCGCCCCGAAGGGCTTCGCCCTGGCCTGCCAGACCGACAAGGGCATCCCGCCCGAGGCCGACTACATGGCCATGCGCCGCGCGGAGGATGTGGCGGCCTGCACGGCCCTCGGCGCGCGCCCGCTGCACCTGCCGCTGCGCGAGGCGCCGCACCGCGGCTATACCCAGGCTTCCGCCCTTTTCGGCTGCCCGCGCTCCAACGACACCGTCCATCTCGACGCGGCGGACGCCATCGGAGCCCTGATCCTCGAACTGCATCCGGACCTGCTTCTCGCGCCACAGGCGATCGGCGGCCATGTGGATCACGTTCTGACCGTACGCGCGCTGCAGATCCTCGATCCGGCCCTGCCGATCCTGTGGTGGCGTGACTTCCCCTACACCACCCGACCCGATACCCCGCGCCGCCCCTTCGAGACCGTCTTCACCGCACTGCCCGAGGCTGCGCTTCCCACCGACGCGCCCGCCCGCCACCGCGCCTGCGCCGCTTATGTGACCCAGCTCGGCTACCAGTTCGGCGGCCCGGATGGCCTGGCCCGTGCCCTGGCCGCGTTGGGCGAGACGGAGCGGATGCGCGTGCAGGGCGACGCTCCCTTCGTGTTGGAGGCTGCCTGATGCCGGCCTCTGCCGCCCGAAGCGCCGCCCGTACGCCACGCCTTCGCCCCTATGCCGGCGCGCTGTCGGACCCGCAGGAGCGCGCGGCGCGCCACGCCCTGCTGCGCGATGCGGTCCACACGGCGCCGATCCGCGCGCTGGCCCAGCGCATCCGCGAGGCCACCGGCCGTCCCGTGCCGGAGCCCGACCCGCTGGACGGCGGCGCCGAGGCCCGCCTCCTCCTGCTGCTGGAGACGCCGGGACCGCGCATGATGGAGGATTCCATCGTCTCCCGCGACAAGCCGGGCGGCACGGGAGCCAACCTCCGCCGCTTTCTCGACGCCGCGCGCATCCCCCGCCGCGAGACCCTGATCTGGAACGCTGTTCCCTGGATGATTCACGTTCCCGGGGCTCTCAACCGTGCCCCGCGCGCGGCCGAGCTACGGTTCGGGCTGGCATGGATCCCGCCCCTGCTGGACGCCATGCCGCGGCTTCGCGTCGCCGTCCTCGCCGGCCGCGTCGCCGCCGAGGCCGGCCCCGCCATCCGATCTGTGCGGCCCGGCCTGTCCGTGCTGGCCATGCCGCATCCCAGCCCGACCTATGTCTGCACCAGCCCCGAGGTGCCGGCACGCATCATGGTCACGCTGAAGGAGGCCGCCGCCCGGCTGCGGGGTGAGGCTTCATGACCGCGGTCCTCGTCACGGGGGGCGCCGGCCATATCGGCAGCGTCGCGCCCGAAAGCGTGGCGCACCCGCCCGCCGTGATCGCGGTGACAGATGACGTGCACCAGCTCCTCGGCTGGACGCCGCAGCACGGCAGCCTGGATCGCATCGCCGCCGACACCCTCGCCTGGGAGGGCCGCATGGCCAGGCTGCCGAGCCCCGCCCTCACCCGCCCCATGCGCCTGCCCGCGTGACCGCCTCGTCCGTGAGCGCGCGCCACGGCGCCGTCCGGCGGACCGTGCAGCATCGCCGCCGCTGGGTCTTTGCCGGGCTGGCCGCCGCCATCGCGCTGGGCCTGCTGGCGCTTGCCCTGCCCGTGCTGGCCGCCGGCGGCTGGTCGGCCTGGGAGGCGCTGATCCTTCTCTGCCTGCTGCTGAACCTGCCCTGGATGGCACTGGCGGCCGCCACGGGCCTGGCAGGCCTGGCGATCCGCCTGGCCGACGACGCAACACCGGAGGAGCCGGACACGCCGGTCAGACTCCGCACCGCCGTGGCTGTCTGCATTCGCAGCGAGGCGATGGAGGAGGTGCTGCCGCCGCTCGCCCGGCTGATGGACGGGCTGAACGCGCACGGAGACCGCTTCGTCCTGGCTATCCTCTCCGACACGACCGACCCCGCGCAGGCGGTGGCCGAGGAGGCCGCTATCGCCACCTTTGCCGCCGGCCGCCCGGCCGGTTCCGTCCTCTACCGCCGACGCGCGGAAAACACCGGCTACAAGGCCGGCAATGTGATGGACTTCCTGGATCATCACGCCGCGGGCCTCGGCTTGATGGTGCTGCTGGACGCGGATTCCGAGATGACGTCAGCGGCCGTGCTGCGCTTGGTGCGCGCCATGCAGGCCGAGCCGCGCCTGGTCATCCTTCAGCATCCCATCGCCGGCCGCCCCGCTCGCGCGCCCTTCGGCCGCCTGTTCAACCTCGGCCACCGCGCCGGTGCCCGCAGCTGGACGCTGGGCCAGGATTGGTGGCAGGGCGACGAGGGGCCCTTCTGGGGCCACAACGCCATCCTCCGCATCGCTCCCTTCCGGCAGCACTGCCGCCTCGGCCCCTTACCGGACGGCTCCGCCATCCTCTCGCACGACCATGTGGAGGCCGCGCGGCTGCACGGCGCCGGCTGGGCCGTCCGCGTGCTTCCCGACACGCGCGCGGATGGCGGCGGCTCGCTGGAATCGGCGCCGCCGCATCTCCTGGCCTTCCTCGCGCGGGACCGGCGCTGGGCGGCGGGCAACCTGCAGTACCGCCACCTGATCTTCGACCGCTCCCTCAGCCCGCTGGGGCGCTTCCAGATGTTCCAGGCGATCCTGCACTACCTGCTGGCGCCGGTCTGGTTCGCCCTGCTGCCGCTCGCCGCCCTCAACGCCGCGCTGGATGCGGAAGGAACACCGCGTGGCGCCCTGATCGCCCTCTTGCTGCTCGGCTACGTCGCGCTGCATCTTCCGCGCCTGGGGGGCCACCTCGCGTCCCTGGTGCAGGCCCCGCGCGGCGAGCGCCTCGCCTATCTTCGTGCCGCCCTGTCGGAGAGCCTGTTCCTCCTCCTCTTCGACCCCATCATCGCCGCCCACAACACCCTGATAGTGCTCGCCCACGCCTTCCGCCTGCCGCATGGCGGCTGGCCGGCGCAGCAACGGGCGGAGCACCGCCTGGGCTGGGCCGAGGCGGCCCGCTTCCTCTGGCCGCATACGGCGATCGGCTTCGCCATCCTCGCGGCCTTCCTCGCCTCGC
>DATCMG010000054.1:0-2670 GCA_036563555.1 Roseomonas sp.
GACCGCGCCCCGGTGATGAACAGCCGGTTCCGCCGAACGCCGCCGAAGCAGACATTCGCGCAGCGTTCCGGCAGGTCGATATGCCCGATCGGTGCGCCGGCCTTGTTGAACACGCGCACGCCGTCCTGCTCGGCGTTGCCCATGCCCCAGCCGCACCAAAGATTGCCGTCCTCGTCTACACGGAAGCCATCCGGCGTGCCGCCGGGCTCGGCCGTGATGAAGGTGCGGCGGTTGGAAAGGCGGCCACCCTCGCCGACAGTGTAGGCGAGGATGTTGCGCGGCGTGGTGCGGCTCTCGACGATGTAGAGGATCGATTCGTCCGGGCTGAAGGCAAGCCCGTTCGGTCCCTCGATGCCGTCCGCCACCACCCGCAGCGTGCCGCGCGCGGGATCCAGGCAATACACATCCTGGGGCAGCTCGGGCTCGGCGCGCTCGCCCTCATTGTCGCTCAGGATGCCGAAGGCGGGATCGGTGAACCAGATCGTGCCATCGGACTTCACCACCACATCATTGGGGGAGTTGAGCCGCTTGCCCTCGAAGCGATCGGCCAGCACGGTGATGCGGCCGTCATGCTCGGTGCGCGTCACGCGGCGGCCGAGATGCTCGCAGGTGATCAACCGCCCCTCGCGGTCGCGATAATTGCCGTTGGCGTGGCCGGAGGGCGCGCGGAACGTGGTGGTGGCGCCCGTCGCCTCGTCCCAGCGCAGCATCTTGTTGCCCGGCACATCGGACCAGATGAGGCAGCGGTGATCGCCGAACCAGACAGGGCCTTCACCCCAGCGCGTGCCGCCGGCCAGCTTCTGCACCGCGCCATTCATGACGCGGTAGCGCGCGAAAGAGGGATCGAGATCCCGCAGCCGGGGATCGGGAATGCGGGGGGAGGCCGTCCAGGAGGTTTCGTTTTCGATGGTCGTTTCCATGGAACGAAGGCTGCGCGGAGGCGCAACCTCCCGCAAGCCCCTCACGTTGCTGAACCGCAAACCAATCTGGAGGCATCAACAGTGCGCGGTATCCTTCTCTGGTTGATTGGCATTCCCATTCCGATCATCCTCCTCCTCTGGCTTTTCGGCGTGCTGAGCTAGATCACGCTTCGCTCCGGCCTCCGCGCCGGCAAGGACAAGGCCCTGGCCGAGTAACCTCTCCGCCACGACAAGAGCGAAGCCGCCCTGGTTTTCCGGGGCGGCTTTTCTTTTGTCTTGTGGTCCAGTAGGTGCGGGCGGCTTTGCATTCCGCGCGAGGACTTATGCCCCAGGATCGTGTCGTGCCCGTGGTCTTGTCCGGTGGTGTCGGCACCCGCTTGTGGCCGCTCTCGCGGGAGGGCTTTCCCAAGCAGTTCTGGCCGCTGACCTCGGCGGCGACCATGCTGCAGGAGACGGTCGGGCGCGCCACCGGGGCGGGCTTTGCGCCTCCCATGGTGGTCTGCGCCGAGGCGCACCGCTTCCTCGTCGCCGAGCAGCTGCGCGAGGCCGGGGTGGCTGGCGCCCGCATCGTGCTCGAGCCCACGGCCCGCAACTCCGCCCCGGCGATTGCCGCCGCCGCCCTGCTGGCCGCCGAGGAGGACCCCCACGCCCTCCTCTGGGTCATGGCGGCCGATGCCGCCATCCAGGACCTCCCCGCGCTCCATGCGGCCCTGTCCCGGGCGGCAGGGGCCGCGCGCGCCGGCCATATCGTCGCCTTCGGCATGCGCCCCACCACCCCCGAGACCGGCTTCGGCTATATCGAGGCGGGCGCGCCCCTGGCCGATGCGGAAGGGGTCTCGGCCATCGCCTCCTTCGTCGAGAAGCCGGATCTGGCCCGCGCGAAGGCCTTCCTCGAGGGCGGGCGCCACCTCTGGAATGCCGGCATGTTCGTCGCCCGCGCCACCACCCTGCTGGCCGAGCTTGAGCGCCTGCAGCCCGAGCTGGTCGTCTCCGTCCGCGCCTCGGTCGATGCCGCGGCCCGCGACCTCGACTTCGTCCGCCTCGGCCCGGCCTTCGCCGACAGCCCCTCCATCTCGATCGACTACGCCGTGATGGAGCGCACCGCCCATGCCGCCGTGGTGCCGGCCGATCTCGGCTGGTCCGATGTCGGCTCCTGGGATGCGCTGTGGCAGGTCTCGCCCAAGGACGGCCGCGGCAACGCCACCCACGGCCCGGTCGAGCTGCTGGACGCCACCAACTGCTACGTCCGCTCCGAGGGCATCCTGACCACCGTCATCGGCCTCGAGGACGTGGTCGTGGTCGCGACCGAGGACGCGGTGCTGGCCCTGCACCGCGACCGCGCCCAGGATGTGAAGAAGCTCGTCGACCAGCTGAAAGCCGCCCGGCGCCCCCAGGCCGGGGCGCATCGCCGCATGTACCGCCCCTGGGGCCATTACGAGGGCCTGATCCAGGGCGACCGCTTCCAGGTGAAGAAAATCCTGGTCCGCCCGGGCGAGAAGCTCTCCCTCCAGAAGCACTACCACCGCGCCGAACACTGGGTCGTGGTCAACGGCACCGCCATCGTCGAGCGCGACGCCGAACGCATCCTCCTGCGCGAGAACGAGTCCGTCTACCTCCCCCTCGGCTGCGTCCACCGCCTCGAAAACCCCGGCATGATCCCCCTCACCCTCATCGAGGTCCAGTCCGGCGCCTATCTCGGCGAAGACGACATCGTCCGCTTCGAAGATACCTACGGACGCACGTGAAAAAG
>DATCMG010000369.1:0-4418 GCA_036563555.1 Roseomonas sp.
TTCACATGGTCCATCAGCCGGTGATCCGGGGCGAGGGTGGAATAGGGCATGTCCTCCAGCGCCGGGAAGGGGCTGGAGGTCCAGGCGCTGACCCAGGCCGTCACCACCATCTCCGCCATGGCCGGGGAGAGGCGATCGAGCCCCGCGAGCCAGGCCCGGACGGCCGCGCGCTGCGCCTGCGTGCCCTCGTTCAGCGTGATGCCGGTGACCATGGCAGCCTCCATTCGTGATCGGCGCAGGCGTTCCATGCCCCGCCCGGCGCGTCTAGCCTCCGCGCCCATGGAACGTCCCGTCATCCCGCCCATGCGGAGCAAGCTCTTCGTCCCCGGTTCGCGGGAGGAGCTCTTCGCCAAGGCAGCCACCTCCGCCGCTGATGCCCTCTCCTTCGACCTGGAGGACGCGGTCGCCCCCAACCGCAAGGACGCGGCGCGCGACATGCTCGCGGGCTTCCTGCGCGGCGGCGACCATCGCGGCAAGATCATCGTGATTCGCGTCAACAGCATCGACACGCCGCATTTCGCGCCCGACATCGCGGCAGTGGCCGTGCCCGGCACGCATATGATCAATCTGCCCATGATCCGCGACGCGGCCGAGGTGGTGCAGGCCGCCGAGGCGCTGGAGAAGGCCGAGCGGGAGAACGGCGTTACGCGGCCGATCGGCATTCTCTGCAACATCGAGACGCCGCGCGCCCTGCGGCTCGCGCATGAGATCGCGGCGGCCCATCCGCGCGTGACCGGCCTGCAGATCGGCTATGCCGACCTGCTGGAGCCCTATGGCTTCGACCGGATGGACCCCGCCATGCTCGCCCATGTGCGGATGGAGATCCGCCTCGCCGCCGCCGAGGCCGGGGTGCCCGCCTTCGATGGTGCCTTCGCCAAGGTGGACCAGCCCGACGCCTATCGCGCCGAGGCCGCCGCCGCGCGCCGCATGGGCTATGCCGGCAAGAGCTGCATCCACCCCACCCAGATCGCCATGGCCAACGAGGCCTTCCAGCCCACGCCCGCCGAGATCGCCCGTGCGCGCCGCGTGGTGGAGGTGGGCCGCGAGCGGATCGCGGCGGGGATGGGCGCCTTCCTCGTGGATGGCAGCATGGTGGACGCACCTTTCGTCACGGGGGCGGAAATGGTGCTGGAACTGGCCCGCAAGCTGGGGCTGCCCGGCGCGGAGTGAGCGGCGGCGAATGGAGGAAACAAGATGAGCGGCATCACAAGACGAACCCTGGCGGCCGCCGCGCTGGCCATGCCGGCCATAGCGCGGGCTCAGGGAAGCCAGGGCGCCTGGCCCTCCCGCCCCGTGCGCGTCATCGTCCCCTTCCCGCCCGGTGGCAGCAACGACGCAGTGGCGCGGCCCCTGGCGGAGCACCTGCAAGGCAAGTTCGGCCAGCCCTTCGTGGTGGAGAACCGGCCCGGCGCCGGCAGCACCATCGGCTCGGCCGAGGTGGCGCGCAGCCCGGCGGATGGGCTGACGCTTCTCGTCACCTCCTCTACCTTCGCCACCAGCGCGGCGACGCAGCGCACGCCCTATGACCCCGCTGGCGACTTCGAAGCGGTGGCGATGCTTGCCGCCGCGCCGCTGGTGGTGCTCGCAGCGCCGAGCTTCGCGCCGAACACGCTGGCTGAGCTGGTGGCCTATCTGAAGGCCAATCCCGGCAAGGTGGATTACGGCTCGGCGGGGCCGGGCAGCATCAACCACCTTTCGGCCGAGCTTTTCGCGCAGAAGGCGGGCGGGCTGAGCATGCAGCATGTCCCGTATCGCGGGATGGGTCCGGCCACCACCGATCTCGCGGCCGGCACGATCCAGCTCCTGTTCACCACCCTTCCCTCCGCGCGCGGGGTCATCAGCGGCGGGCGGGTGAAGGTGATCGGCTGGACCGCCGAGAACCGCCCCACCGGCGGCCCCCAGGCCCCGACCCCGCGCGAGAGCGGCCTCCCGGACTACGAGGCGAATATCTGGTGGGGCATGCTGGCCCGGCGCGGCACGCCGCCCGAAATCCGGAACCAGATCAACGCCGCCGCGAACGAGGCGCTCTCGGGCGGCCGCCTCGCGACCTATCTTGAGAGCGAGAGCGCCACCCCCACCCCGCGCTCGCCCGCCGAGGGCGATGCCTTCCTGCAACGCGATCTCGCTCAGTGGCGGGCCGTCGCCTCCACCGCGAATATCCGGATCGAATGAGCATGACCCGATGAACAAGGCTGGCGACACGCCCCGCCTCCGCCGACGGGAATTCGACCCGGAGGCGAAGGGCGCGCTGGACGGGGTGCGCGTGGTGGACCTCGCGCGCCTGGTGGCGGGCAACCTGCTGACCAAGGTTCTGGCCGATCACGGCGCCGAGGTGGTGAAGGTCGAGCCGCCCGAGGGCGACACGCTGCGCGCCTGGAAGGTCGAGGGTGTCTCGACGGCCTGGAAAACCTGGTGCCGCAATAAAAAGAGCATCTGCCTCAGCCTGAAGTCGCCAGATGGCCAGGAAACGGTGCGCCGGCTGGCGGCCGGGGCGTCGATCTTCGTGGAGAGCTTCCGCCCCGGCGTGCTGGAGGCAATGGGGCTGGGGCCGGACGTCCTGCTGGCGCTGAACCCGAAGCTGGTCATCGTCCGCGTCTCCGGCTGGGGCCAGACCGGCCCATACCGCCACAAGCCCGGCTTCGGCACGCTGGTGGAGGGCTATTCCGGCTTCGCCGCCGTGAACGGCTTCGCGGATCGCGAGCCGGTGCTTCCGCCCATGTTCATGGGCGATGCCTTCGCCGGCCTCTACGGCGCCTCGGCCACCATGATCGCGCTGCGGGCGGCGGAGGGTGTCTATGGGCGTGGCCAGGTGCTGGACGTTTCGCTTTTCGACCCGATCTTCTCGATCATGGAGCCACAGATCTCGAACTGGCGCCTGACAGGCCGCCGCAAGCCGCGCACGGGCAGCCGCAGCACCAATACGGCGCCGCGCAACGCCTACCGCACCAGGGATGACGGCTGGGTGTGCCTTTCCTCCTCCACCCAGGGGATGACCGCGAAGCTGCTCGCCTCGATTGGCCGGAGCGACCTGCTGCAGGACGAGCGCTATGCCACCAACGCGGCGCGGCTGAAGAACTGGGAGTCGCTGGACGCCATTATCGGCGGCTTCGTGGCGGAACGGACCACGGCCGAGAACCTGGCCCATTTCGACGCGGCCGGCGTCACCATCGGCCCCATCATGGACGCCCCCGCTCTGGAGCAGGACGCCTATGTGGCCGAGCATGAGAGCCTGATCGAGGTGCCGGACGCCGAGATGGGCTGGTTGCCCATGCATGGCGAGGTGCCGCGCCTGTCCGGCACGCCGGGCATCCTGGCCCGGCCGGCGCCCAGCCTCGGCGAGCATAATGACGAGATCCTGCTTCCCGCGCTCGGCGCGGAGGAACTGTCGCGGCTCCGCGCGGCAGGAGTTGTGCAAGGATGAACCCGTCCCGCGTTCCCGCGGGCCGATAGGGAGCGGTAGGATGACGCGACGGACCATGTTGCTGGCGGCGGCGACCGCCATGGCCCTGGCCGGGGCACCGCCCCTGCAGGCCCAGGGCGCGCCGCGCCGGATTCGCGGGACCATCGACGGATGGTCGGGCCGCGACCTGGCGATTACCACCCGCGAGGGCGAGAAGGTGACGGTCCGCCTCGCGGAGAATGTGGGCGTCTCCGCGCTGCGCCGGCTGGATCTGTCCTCCGTGACCCCCGGCACCTTCATCGGCACGGCGGCCGAGCCCGGCCCGGATGGCGTCTGGCGCGCGCTGGAGGTGCTGGTCTTCCCCGAGGCCATGCGCGGCACCGGCGAGGGGCATTATGCCTGGGATCTCACCCCCACCTCCTCGATGACCAATGCCACGGTGGATTCGGCTGTTCAGAGGAATGACGGGCGAAGCCTGACCCTGACCGCCCGGGGCCAGCAGGTGCGCGTCATGGTGCCGCCCGACGTGCCCGTGGTGACGCCCATCCCGGCGGCGATGGAGGATCTCAAGCCGGGCGCCCAGGTGTTCCTTACCGCGACCCCCGGCCCCGGCGGCACGCTCACGGCTGCCCGCGTCACCGTGGCGCGGGACGGCGTGGTTCCCCCGATGTGAGCGACGTCGCCCTCCCCACCCGCCCGCGCCGCCCGCGCGGCGATGGACCGCCGCGCCCTGCCCCTGGGCCCTGGCCCTGGCTGGACCGCGGCGGCCGCTTCTCCTGGTTCAAGTCGTCGGTGCTGCTGGGGTGCTTCTTGCCCCTTCTCTCGCTTGCCTGGCTCTGGGCCGCGGATGGGCTCGGGCCGGAGCCACTGACCTACGCGACCCATGAGACGGGCGACTGGTGCGTGCGTTTCCTGCTGATCAGCCTGGCCGTCACGCCGGCACGCTGGGCGTTCGATTGGCCGCGCGTGATGCAGGTCAGGCGGATCCTCGGCCTGGCGGCGCTCGGCTATGCCGCCG
>DATCMG010000372.1:0-3043 GCA_036563555.1 Roseomonas sp.
AAGGGGGATAGGCTCATCCTGCGCGAGGTGGTTCGCCACCTGAAGGGCGGGCGGCTCGTCGTGGCGACCGTCGCCTCGCACCAGCCGGATGGGTATTTCGACTCCTACAAGGAGGCCTTCTCCGCGCTCGGGTTAACTGACCTGGTGGAGCTCTATGTCGAGGAACGGGCGGAGACGCAGGACGAGGAGAAGCTGCGGATCTTCGACGGCGCGACGGGAGTGTTCTTCTCCGGCGGCGACCAGCTCCGCATCAGCAGCCAGCTCGGGGATACGCCTGTGGAGCGCCGCGTGCGCGAAATCCACGAGGCCGGCGGCGTGATCGCCGGCACCTCTGCCGGCGCCTCGGTCATGAGCGACACGATGCTGGTGAAGGGCAGCAGCCAGGAGACGCACCGGATCGGCGACCTGCACCTCGCCGCCGGAATGGGCCTGGTGCGCGACGTCATCATCGACCAGCACTTCGCCGAGCGCGGCCGCATCGGGCGGCTGCTCGGTGCGGTCGCGCAGAACCCGCGCGAACTGGGCATCGGCATCGACGAGGACACCGCCATCATCCTCCGCGGCCACAAATTCGAGGTGATCGGCAGCGGTGGTGTCTATGTGGTGGATGGCGGTGGCGTGACGCATTCCAACATCGCGGAGGCCGAGGCGGACCGGGCGTTGTCCATTCACGATGTGCGCCTGCATGTCCTCTGCCAGGGCGACCGCTTCGACCTGAACGACCGGCGCCCGGCCATGGCGGAGGCGCGGCCTGTCGCCCAGGCCGCCGACCAGTGATGGCCTGCGCGGGCAGCCATCCCCATCGCGTGGTCGTGGTGGGGGCCGGCTTCGGCGGGCTTGAGGCTGCCCGTGCCCTGGCCGACGCCCCGGTTTCGCTGACGATCCTGGACCGGCAGAACCATCACCTCTTCCAGCCGCTGCTCTATCAGGTGGCGACGGCTGCCCTGTCCCCCGGCGACATCGCCTGGCCGGTTCGGTCGGTGTTCCGCCGGCAGAAGAACGCCACCGTGCTGATGGCCGAGGTAACGGGCGTGGATCCGGTTGCGCGCCTCGTGCGTGCCGATGACGTGTCGATCCCCTATGACACGCTCGTGCTCGCGACCGGTGCGACCCATTCCTATTTCGGGCGCGACGAATGGGCCGCCTTCGCCCCTGGCCTCAAAACGATCGAGGATGCGAGGAGCATCCGCCGCCGTCTCCTCCTAGCCTTCGAGCGGGCTGAGCTCGCCTCGGACGAGGCGGAGCGCCAGCGTCTGCTCACCTTCGTCGTGGTCGGTGGCGGCCCTACCGGCGTGGAACTGGTCGGTGCCATGGCCGAGCTTGCGCGCCAGGCCCTGCGGCAGGAGTTCCGCCGGTCCGACCCGCGCTCCGCGCGGATCGTGCTGGTCGAGGCCGGGTCTCGCCTCCTCTCGACTTTTCCCGAGGAATTGTCGGATTACGCCCTGCAGTCCCTGCGGCGGATGGGGGTGGAGGTCCGGACCGACGCCCGCGTCACGGATTGTGACGCGAATGGCGTTTCCCTCGGGGAGGAACGGATCGAGGCGAGCACGACGGTTTGGGCGGCTGGCGTCGTCGCCTCGCCTGCCGGAAGCTGGATCGGGGCGGAGCGCGACCGTGCGGGGCGCGTCACGGCCGGACCTGACCTTTCCTTGCCCGGCCATCCCGAGATTTTCGTCGTGGGCGACCTCGTGACGGCGAAGGACGGAACGGGCAGGCCGATCCCGGGCAATGCCCCGGCCGCGAAGCAGATGGGGCGCTATGTCGGCCGGGTGATCGCTGCCCGAGTGACGGGCCAGCCGGCACCGGGCCCCTTCGCCTACCGGCATCATGGCGATCTCGCCACGATCGGGCGTCGGTCGGCGGTTGTCGCGATGGATGGCTTCCGGCTGAAAGGGCTGCTGGGCTGGTGGTTCTGGGGCATCGCCCATGTCTGGTACCTGATCGGGTTCCGCAGCCGCGTCGTCGTCTCCTTTGAGTGGCTCTGGAGTTATCTCACCTTCCAGCGTGGCGCACGCCTGATCACGCGCGCCGAGCCCGGGCGCGCCGCCGCCACCAGGGCGGATTCGGACAAGGCAGGGGCAGCCCGGCCAGCCACGGAGCCGACCTGCCGCGCCGAAGTCACCACCGAGCCTGGGGGTTGAAATGCCGAAGAACGACGACCCGACCGAACTGGAACCCCGCCCTGTTCCCGTGCCACTGACAGCCACCGCGACCACCGCGCAACTCAAGCGTGACGTCGAGAGTGGCGCGACGGGCGATAAGGTTCCCATGCTGGATCCTGGCCTCTCGCCCCTCGGCACGGATGACGAGGCGGCCGGCACGCCCCTGGACCCGAGGCTGATCGCAGAGATGCGCGAGCGGGAAAGGCGTGGCGCTCCGGTCCCGCCCGATCCCGCCAGCAATCGCGTTCCGCCATCCAGCGGTCACCGCGCGCTTGCCATCGCCATTGGCGTGACGGGCCTGCTGCTTCTGGCGGCCGTGCTGGCCTGGCGTGGGGGCGTGATCAGGCTCTGACGCAATGCGCGGCCCTCCAGCGCGTTCCAATGATGGGGTGGGCGGCGATGCTCCTGAGAACTGTGATCTGATCGGGTCATCGGATCGGCTCTGCAGGCAGCTCGCCGAGGCCTGATCCGGGCCACGGAAACTCAGCCACTGCTAATTCCCTGGCCCGCGCCTTCGGCTAAAGCATGCAAATGGGACCGGTGCTGCGGCTCAGCCGTCACGCAATGCGCGTCTGCCGACTTTCCTTTCCAACCTGAACCCCTGGCTTGCTCTTCATTCGATTTAAATTCAAAATTATTTGGCTTTGCGACATGTCAGCGGCAGCGGCATCCGGCGCGGACCCCGGTTCCGGACGGATATTGCCCGGCTGCTGATTGAGGAGATCCCGGTCGGGAAAGCCGGAATCGAGGAAGTAGTGCCAGAGCCGACGGCACTCGTAAAAATAGCAAGTAAAACATAAATACACTTAATGAATTTGAGGCATTTCCTCCCCGCTGGGTCATGGCACCTGATCTCTGCGCGACTCTGAACTATGTTGTAT
>DATCMG010000377.1:0-10715 GCA_036563555.1 Roseomonas sp.
GAGGGGGAGCCGGCGCAGGAGACGAACTGGCCGGTCAACCCCGCCGGATTCGTCATTCATTCGGCCCTGCATCTCGGCGCGCCCAACGCGCAATGCGTGATGCATACCCATACGCTGGCGGGCATGGCGGTCGCGGCCCAAAAGGGCGGGCTGCTGCCGCTGAACCAGATCAGCACCGAGTTCCACGAGCGCGTGGCCATCCACGACTATGAGGGTATCGCCGCGGACGACAATCTGGGGGAGCGTGAACGGCTGGTGCGCGACATGGGCGACAGGCCCTGCATGATCCTGCGCCATCACGGGCTGCTGACGGTGGGGCGCACGGTCGCGGAAGCCTTCTACTGGATGTATTATCTGGAGCAGGCCTGCCGCATCCAGATCGCCGCCCAGTCCAGCGGCGCCCCGTTGGACATCCCGCCGGAGGATGTGGTGCGCCGCGCGCGCGACCAGATGGGGAATAGCCCCGTGAAGGGCTGGCTGCCCTGGCAGGCGCTGCGCCGGAAGATGGACCGCGAGCAGCCGGATTACGCAACATGAGCGCCATGGCCGGGCACGCGCTGTCGCTGCAGGGCGTGGGCAAGCGCTATGGTGATTTCAATGCCGTGCAGGGGGCCTCGCTGGAGGTGGCGAGCGGGCAGTTCCTGACGCTGCTGGGCCCCTCGGGCTCGGGCAAGACCACCATCCTGATGATGATCGCGGGCTTCGTGGAGCCGACATCGGGCCGCATCCTGCTGGACGGGCGCGACATCACCTCGCTTCCACCGGAGCGGCGCGACTTCGGCATGGTCTTCCAGGGCTATGCTCTCTTTCCGCACATGACGGTGGCCGAGAACGTCGCCTTCCCGCTGCGCGTGCGCCATCTCGGGCGCGCGGATCGGGATGCGAAGGTCCGGGCGACGCTGGATCTGGTGCAACTGGACCGCTTCGCCGATCGCCGGCCATCGCAGCTCTCGGGCGGGCAGCAGCAGCGCGTGGCTCTCGCGCGGGCGTTGGTTTTCGACCCCGCCTTGCTGTTGCTCGACGAGCCGCTCTCGGCGCTCGACAAGAAGCTGCGCGCGGAGCTGCAGGACGAGCTGAAGGCGCTTCACCGGCGGGTCGGCCGCACCTTCATCAACGTGACGCATGACCAGGAGGAGGCGCTGAGCCTCTCCGACCGGATCGCCATCCTCAACCATGGCCATATCGTGCAGATCGGCTCGCCGGAGGCGCTGTATGAGCGCCCGGCAACGCGCTTCGTGGCGGACTTCCTGGGCAAGTCGAACTTCATCGAGGGCGTCGCGGAGGGCGATTCGGGCGGCATCAGCCTCCAGCGTGGCGCGTCGCGGGTGCTGGCGCGGGGCACGGTGCCGGCCGGGCGCGCGTTGCTTTCGCTGAGGCCCGAGAAGATCGTGCTGCTGCCCGAGGGTGCCGTGGAGGACAATGTCGTGGAGGGACGGATCGCCGCCTGGTCCTATCTCGGCACGGGCTATGCGCTTACTGTCACTACGCCCGATCTCGGCCAGCTCCGTGTTCATCTGCCGGCCTGGCGCTCTCCGGTGGCGCCGGCGGAGGGGTTGCCCGTGCGGCTTGGCTGGTCCCGCGATGCGGCGGTGGCCGTGACGGAGGATGCGGCTTGAGCCCGAGGGGCCGCCACGCGCTGGGATGGTGGGCGCTGATCCTGCCCGCCTTCCTGCTGATGACGGTCCTCTACATCACGCCGATCCTCCAGGTGTTGGCGATCAGCGTGACGGAGCCGCGGCCCGGCCTGGCGAATTACGACCGGCTGTTCACGAGCGAGAGCGTCCAGCGGGTGATCGGCACCACGCTGCGGATCGGGGTGGTCACGACCGTGATCGCCTTGCTGCTCGGCTATGTGCTGGCCTACCGCATCGCGCTCTCCGGCCCGAAGGCGCAGCGATGGTGGCTGCTGGCGGTGCTGGTGCCGCTCTGGATCAGCGTGCTGGTGCGCGCCTTCGCCTGGGTGACGCTGCTGCGGCGCCAGGGGCTGGTGAACCAGGGGCTGCTGGCAGCGGGCGTGGTCGAGGAGCCTCTGGCGCTGGTCTGGAACGAGTTCGGCATCATCATCGGCATGGTGCATTACATGGTGCCCTATGCGGTGCTGCCCATGCTCTCGGCGATGCGGGAGATCGATCCGCGCGTGCTGGCCGCCGCGCGCGGGCTGGGGGCCAGCCGTTCCGTGGCCTTCCTGCGGGTCTTCCTGCCGCTCTCCTTGCCCGGGGTGATCGCGGCGGGGGTGCTGGTCTTCATCTTCAGCCTTGGCTTCTACATCACCCCTGCCATCCTTGGCGGCGGCAAGACGCTGATGGTGGCCGAGTGGATCAAGCTGCAGATCCTCGATCTTATTCGCTGGGGGCTGGGGGCCATGATGGCCACCGTGCTGGTGGTCGCGATCCTGGCGACGCTCGCGGTGTTCTCGCGGCTCGTGAACCTGCGGCGGCTCTTCGGGGCGGGGGGCTGACGGCGTGGGAGGTTACCGGCCCGCCTGGCTGAATGGCACGATCGCCTGGGCGACGGTGATCTACCTCATCCTGCCCATCACCATCATTCTGCCGGTGTCGCTGACGGACCAGCGCTTCCTCTCCCTGCCTTATCACGAGCTGTCGGCGCAGCATTACGTCCGGCTGCTGACCACACCGGCCTGGACGAATGCGATCCTGCAATCCGCCCTGATCGCCGTTGCCTCCACCATCCTTGCGGTCGTGCTGGGAACGCTTTGCGCGATCGGCTGCTGGCGGCTGTCGCGGCGCAGCACGGAGCTGGTGCGGGCATTGATGCTGCTGCCGATCATTATTCCCAGCATTGCCTATGCGATCGGGCTCTACCGCTACTTCGCGATGCTCGGCTTGCTGGACAGCTTCACGGGCGTGGTGCTCGCCCATGGGGTCACCGGCATCCCCTATGTCGTCATCACCGTCTCCGCCGCGCTCGCCGCCTTCGACCCGCGGCTGGAGAGCGCGGCACGGGGGCTGGGCGCTTCGCTCGGGCAGACCCTGCGCTGGGTGATCCTGCCGCGCATCATGCCGGGTATCGTCTCGGGCGCGATCTTCGCCTTCATTCACTCCTGGGACGAGCTGGTGATCGTGCTCTTCATCGCCTCCCGCCGCGTCTTCACCCTTCCACGCAAGATCTGGGATGGGATCAACGAGAATCTTGATCCGGCAATGGCGGCCGTTGCGGTGCTGCTGGTAGTAATGACCGTGCTGCTGCTTCTTCTGGACCTCACACTGCGAAGGCGGCGCAATGATTAGGAGGACGTGGCCGATGGCCCGGGTGGTGAGTGATATGGATGACCTCGGCGACCGGCACCTCCACGACCCTGGGCCCTGCCGTGTCCTGACCGCTTCCGCCTGAAGGCCAATCATGACCGAGAAGCATCCTGTCACTGCCCGCAAGGGCATGGTGGTGACGAATCATCCGCTGGCCTCGGCCGCCGGTTCTGAAATTCTGCTCCTTGGCGGCAACGCCGTGGATGCGGCCATTGCCGCGCTGTTCACGCTGACGGTGGTGGAGCCGATGATGGTCGGCATCCTCGGCGGCGGCGTGGCGCATCTGCGCCTGCCGGACGGGCGGCATGTCGTGGTGGACGGCCTCTCGATCGCACCTGCCGCGGCACGGCCGGATATGTACCGCACCGTCTCGGACGTGCTGCCGGACTATCAGGAGACGGAGGGGCGGGCGAACCATTTCGGGCCGCTCGCCATGGCCGTGCCCGGGGCGCTTCGCGCTTGGTGCCACACGC
Organism: Roseomonas sp.; assembly: GCA_036563555.1. Lineage (GTDB taxonomy): Bacteria > Pseudomonadota > Alphaproteobacteria > Acetobacterales > Acetobacteraceae > Roseomonas. The sequence goes on from DATCMG010000377.1 coordinate 3,740, forward strand.
TGGAACGCTACGGCACGATGCGTCTGGCCGATGTGCTGGATCCGGCGATCCGCTGCGCCGCAAGGGGTTGGCGGGCGACGCCCTATCTGGCGGATTGCGTCGCCGACAATGCGGCGGAGCTCGCCACGGATGACGGGCTGGCCGCCACCTTCCTGCCCCATGGCACCCCCATCCGCGCCGGCGACCGCGTGCTGCGCGCCGACTATGCGGATACGCTTCGCCTGATCGCCGCCGATGGCGCCGATGCCCTGCATGACGGCCAGCTCGGCGATGCGCTGGCCGCGCATATGCGCGCCTCGGGCGGGCTGATCACCACCGCCGACCTGCGCGCGGTGTTCCCGATTGAACGAGAGCCGATCCGCGCCACCTATCGCGGCCATGAGGTCATCGGCCCGCCGCCGCCTTCATCGGCTGGCGTGCATATCGCGCAGATGCTGAACGTGCTTGAGGGTTTCGATCTGCGCGCCCTCGGCTCCGGTACGCCGGATGGCGTTCACTTGTTGGCGGAGGTGCTCAAGATGGCCTTCGCGGATCGCGCGGTGGCCACCGCCGATCCTGCTTTCGTCGAGGTGCCGGTTGGGCGCCTGACCGCGCGGGACTACGCAAATGCCCGGCGCGCCGAGATCGACATGGGCCGCGCCCGGGCCTGGACCCCCGGCGTGGGGCTGCTGGAATCCGCCAACACCACGCATCTGACGGTGGCGGATGGCCGGGGCACCATCGTCTCCAGCACCCAGACGATCAACAGCCTGTTCGGCGCGCGCTTCACCGTTCCGGGCACGGGGATGGTCGCGAACAACTACATGTATAATTTCGATCCGCATCCGGGGGAGGCGCTCTCGGTCGCGCCGGGCAAGCGGGTCTTTACCTCCATGGCGCCGATGATGGTGCTGAAGGATGGCGTGCCGGTCGTGGCGCTGGGTCTTCCCGGCGGGCTCCGCATCTTCGGCTCGGCCATGCAGGCGATTATCAACCTGCTGGATCACGGCATGCCCCTGCAGGAGGCGGTGGAGGCGCCGCGCGTCTGGACCCAGGGCCACCTGCTGGAACTGGAACCTGGCGTCCCGGCGGAAACAGAGGCGGGGCTGATCGCCCGCGGGCACCGGACGTTGCGCGTGCCGACGGTGGGCGGCGGCATGGGGGCCGTGGCTTTCGCGGCGGATGGCGTGCTGACGGGCGCGGCCTGCTGGCGAGCCGACGGCACGCCGGTCGGCATCGGCGGCGGCCTGGCCCGGCCGGGAGTGCGCTTCGTGCCGGAGCAGCGGCCCTAATTGACCAGCAGCGGCGCCACGGCGTCGCGCAGTGCCGGGGGCAGGGGGGTGGGAAGCGTCTGGGTCTCGCGGTCCACATAGACGTGGATGAAATGGCCTTCGGCGCTGGCCTCATCCTCCTCGTTTCGGAAGATGCCGATCTCGTACCGGATCGAGGTGTTGCCGATCCGCGCCACCCGCAGCCCGGCCGTTACCAGGTCGGGGAAGGAGATCGGGGCGAGGTAGCGGCAACCCGTTTCGACCACCACGCCGATCACCGCCGAGGTCCTGAGGTCGATGGCCCCGGATTCCAGCAGGAAGCGCGACACCACCGTGTCGAAGAAGGAATAATACACGACGTTGTTCACATGGGCGTAGGCGTCATTGTCGCCCCAGCGCGTCGGGATCGCCAGGAAATGGCGGTAATCGGCTCGCCGGGGGCGTTTTCTCTCACTCATCGGCCATCCCATACAGCCATCCCGGGGCTGGCGCTGTGGCTCCCGGGCCGCGTTCCGGGGTCTGCGTGCCTGTTTCCGCGCGCAAGGCTTCGCCTCCCGGGCACTTCCCTGTAATGTGAGGGAGAGACCCCGCCCACAGGATCACGCGCAACCGAATGTCCTCCCCCGCGTCCGAAGCCCGATTGGAGCCGTTCCGGCTGCGCGGGGCCAATTTCAACCTGCTGGTGCTGCGCCTGCTGGATCCCCGGGTCGAGGTGATCGTCCCGGCCCTGGCGGACCAGTTCCGCCGTGCCCCGGGCTTTCTGCGCAACGCCCCCATCGTGCTGGGCCTGGACGATCTGGACCCCGCGGCCGCGCCGGACTTCAACCATCTGACAGCCCAGCTCCGGCAGGTGCAGATCTCCCCCATCGGGACCACCGGCGGCGGGCCGGAGCTGCGCGCGGCGGCCCAGGCGGCCGGGTTGCCCCCCCTGCGGGCCGCCGGTGCCGACCAACCGTTGCAGGCACCCGCCCCGGCGCCGGAGCCCATGCCCGAGCCGTTGCCGCTGCCCCCATCCGGTTGGCAGCCGACCCTGGTGGTGGACCAGGCGGTGCGCGCCGGGCAGCGCATCTGGGCCCAGGGCTGCGACCTGATCGTGCGCGGGACGGTGAACCCGGGCGCCGAGGTGATCGCGGACGGCAATGTCCATATCTATGGCACCCTGAAGGGCCGGGCCATCGCAGGCGGGGCGGATAACCTGACGGCCCGCATCTTCGCCCTGAACTTCGAGCCGGAACTGGTTTCCATTGCCGGCTACTACGCCGTACGGGACGGGCTGGGGGACGCGCCGCTGGGCCGCCCCGTGCAGGTCTGCCTCATCGGCGAGAGCATGAGATTCGACAAGCTGGGCTGAGACTGCTTCTTCGCGCCGGAATCCCCCTTTCGGGGGTGCCTCCGGCCATGCGAAGGAGGACCATTCTGCCGGGCGGGCGGCGGGATTGAGGGGGTTGGAGAGCGGCGCATGGCGCAAGTGATTGTAGTGACTTCGGGTAAGGGGGGCGTCGGAAAGACAACATCCTCTGCGGCCTTCGCGACCGGGCTGGCCCAGGCGGGCAAGAAGACCGTGGTGATCGACTTCGATGTCGGCCTCCGGAACCTGGACCTCATCATGGGGGTCGAGCGGCGCGTGGTGTTCGACATCGTCAACGTCATCAATGGCGAGGCGAAGCTCAACCAGGCCCTGATCCGGGACAAGCGGGTCGAGACGCTCTCCATTCTCCCGGCCAGCCAGACCCGGGACAAGGACGCGCTCACCAAGGAGGGCGTGCAGACCGTCATCGAGGAGCTGTCGAAGGATTTCGACTACATCCTCTGCGACAGCCCCGCCGGTATCGAGAAAGGCGCGCTGCTCGCCCTGTACTTTGCCGACCAGGCGGTCGTCGTGACCAATCCGGAGGTCTCCTCCGTCCGCGACAGCGACCGGATCCTGGGCGTGCTCCAGTCCAAGTCGAAGCGCTCCGAGGAGAAGAAGGATCCGGTCAAGGAGCATCTTCTCGTCACCCGCTACGACCCGACGCGGGTCGAGAGGGGCGAGATGCTGAAGCTCGAGGACATCCAGGAAATCCTGCGAATCCCCCTTCTGGGCGTGGTTCCGGAGAGCGAGAGCGTGCTGAAGGCCTCCAACACCGGCCAGCCCGTGATCCTGGACGGCGAATCCCAGGCCGGCCAAGCCTACAAGGATGCCGTGTCCCGCTTCCTGGGCGAGGACCGGCCGATGCGCTTCATCGAAGCCGAGAAGAGGGGCTTCCTGTCGCGCCTGTTCGGCGGGAGGGCTGCATGAGCTGGCTGAAATTCTTCCGCGGGAAGCAGGAAGAAGCGCCACAGACCGCGTCCCAGGCGAAGGAGCGGTTGCAGATTGTCCTCGCCCATGAACGCATCTCCCGTAAGGGCGAGGACTTCCTGCCCAAGCTCCAGAAGGAGATCGTGGAGCTGGTGGCGCGCCATGTCGCGATCGAAACGGGCCGGGTGAACGTCTCGCTGGAGCGGGGCGGGGATCTCTCGACCCTTGCCATCGCGGTGGAGCTTCCAGGGCCGGAGGCGACGCGGCGCGCCTCCTGAGGGCGCGCGCTTAACCTTCGGGCAAGGCGCCCCGCCGCAGAATCCCGCCCTGACTTGAGTGGGAATCGGGTGGATGGCAGGGCGGTTCTTCCCCCGGCAGGGATTGCGGTCGCGGCTGATCTTCCTCTCTGCCGCGCCCTCCCTTCTTTGCTTGCTGGTGACGGCCGTTGCGGTTGCCTGGCTCATCCGCGGCCTGCACCGCGACATGAACGAGCGCGTCCTGCAGGCCGCGGGCACACGTTTCGAGATGCGGGTGGCGGAGTTGCGGGGCCGCATCGAGGGCCTTGCGCTGTTGCTCCCGCGCGACAAGGTGCTGGCCGCTGCTCTGGCGGAGGACGGGCCCCTGGGAGCCGACCTCCTCCGCCACGCCTTGGGGGAACTCCAGGCGGCGGAGCCCTCGATCCAGGCGATCGAGGTGCGGGCCGCCCGGCCGGGCCGGGCGGAGCGGGTCGCCCACCTTGTGGATGGTTGCGCGCTGAACTCCGATACGCCCTGCGGCACGTCGCGTCTGCCATTGATCGAAAGCATCGCCCTGCTCGCGCTTCCGGGCGGCGCGCGCGCCGAGGTCCGGATTTCCGCCTTCCTGAACCACGATGCCGCGAATGCTATGGTAGCGGCGGAGGAGGGCGCGCTGATCCTCGTCTCCGACGGAGAGGCGCGCGTCAGCACCATTCCCCTTCCGGCACAGCGGGTCACGGAATGGGCCCCTGCCTGGCTGCTAGCCGCGCTCGCCGAGGACCGGACGGCGATGGGCGCCCTGACGATCGATGGCCGGGGCTGGCTGGTCCGCACCACCCCGCTTCCGGGCGCCACGCCTGAGGGGGTCTCCCGGCTTCATCCCTCCGTCATGCTGCTGCTGCCCCTCCGGGCCGGTGGGCTCGCCGAGGACAGGACCCTGGTCATGGTCGTGCTGGTCGTGACGGTCATCCTGGCCCTCGGCATGGCCTATGCCGCCGCCGCCGCCCGGCACCTTGGCGGCATGCTGGCCGGGCTGACCGAGGCGCTTCGCCGACTTGGGCGGGGCGACCTGGCCGTTCCGATCCCGCCTGCCCCATCGGGGGCCCCGCGGGAGGTGATCGAACTGATCGATGCCTGCATCCTCTTCCGGGACGCTTCGGCCGAGCGCAGCCGGTTGTCGGAGCGGCTGCGGTGGCTCGCGAATTTCGACGGGCTGACCGGCCTGCCCAACCGTGCGCTGCTGGGGGACCGGCTGGAGCTGGCCTTCTCCTCAGCCCGGCGCGACGGCACCGGCCTGATCGTGCTCGCCATGGACCTTGACCACTTCAAGGAGGTCAATGACACGTTCGGCCACGCGGCGGGGGACGAGGTGCTGCGGGTGGTGGCGGCACGGCTCCGGAGTTGCCTGCGCGCGACCGACACGCTGGCGCGGATCGGGGGCGACGAGTTCGTGCTGGTCGCGCCGGGGCTCGACGGGCCGGAGCAGTTGGCCGCCTTCGCCACGCGCCTGCTCGCCACCCTGGAGGACCCGGTGCCGCTGGGTTCCGACCAATGCTCCATTGGCCTGTCCATCGGCGCCGCCATCATGGAGCCGGGCGGTTTCGATGGCAGGCCCGAGGCGCTGATGCAGGATGCGGACCTCGCTTTGTATCAGGCCAAGGCGGAGGGCGGATCCTGCTTGCGTGTCTTCGAGCCGGCGATGAACGAGCGGCTGCGGACCCGGCGCGCCCTGGCGGCGGATCTGCGGAACGCCATGGCCCGGCAGGAACTGACTATTCTCTTCCAGCCCCAGGTCTCCACGGCCACGCGGCGGATCAAGGGGGCGGAGGCCTTGCTACGCTGGCATCACCCGACGCGCGGCCTGATCGGGCCCGAAACCTTCATCCCCCTGGCCGAGGAGACGGGAATGATCGTGCCAATCGGCGCCTGGGTGCTGGAGGAGGCCTGTCATGTGGCCAGGGGCTGGGGCGAGTTGAGCCTGGCCGTGAATGTATCGGCCCTTCAGGTACGGCAGGCGAGCTTCGTTGCGACAGTGGAGCGGGCGCTGGCGCGATCCGGCCTGCAGCCTGAGCGGCTGCAACTGGAGATCACCGAGGCGGCGATGCTGGCCAACAGCGCGGACACGCTCGGCATCCTCTCGCGTCTGCGCTCGCTCGGCGTGCAGCTGGCGATGGATGATTTCGGGACCGGCTATTCCTCGCTCGCGACGCTGCAGCGCTTCCGCTTCGATAAGATCAAGGTGGACCGCTCCTTCATCCGCAGCCTGCCCAAGGATGCGCGGGCGGTGGCGCTGCTGCGGGCAGTGATCGCCCTCGGCAGCGCGCTGGATGCAACCACGAATGCCGAAGGCGTAGAGGATGAGGGCCAGCTCTCCCTCTTGCGCGCGGAGGGCTGCGACGAGGCTCAGGGCTACCTTTTCGGGCGCCCCATGTCGGCTGCCGAGTTCCACGCGCGGGTTGGGCAACAGAACAGCCGGGCTGCCTGATCTCCTCCCGCGCCTTCCATGGCAGCGCGGGCCAAGCTTTCAGCGCCGGAAGCGCAGATCCAGTCCGGCTGCTTTCCAGGCCGCCTCGGTGGCCTCCATGTCGGTGAAGCCTGATGGATTCGCCTTGCTCGGCTGCCGGTCCAGATAGGGTGCGCGGTCACGGCGCCAGATGGAGAGGAGCCGCGCCAGTTCCTTCAACGGCTCCGCATGGTCGTCCACCCGGATATCGAGGTCCGGGAAGTCCTCGGTCGTCACCAGGCGAAGCGCGGCCGACTGGCGGCCGCGCCGGTCGCCCCCCGCGGCCTCGCCGGCCTCCATAGCAAGGGTCAGCCGCTCCGGCAGGGGCTTGTCCCCGTTCACCGTGAAAGCCGCGAAGGTGTCGTGCAGCACGGCCGGCCCGGCCAGCATGTTGCCGGCGACGGAGAGGCCCGGGGCCGTCCGGTCGCCCGCCCATTCCACGCAGTTCTGGCCGGTGAAGGCGGCGCTGCGCCCGAAGCGGTCCACGGCATGGACCTGCCGGAGATGCCGCCCTTCATCGCCCGCCAACGCACCCTCGATCGCGGCGGCTGGCGCCAGGCCGCGCTCCATCCCGTCCAGGATCGCGGGGCCGAGATAGCGGTTGGTGAAGGACTGGGTGGAGACCGCCCCGACCCCCGCCCGGACATGGGGGCAGGAGGCGCCGACAGCGAAGTTGCAGGTGGTGACAGCGACGGCGAAGGCGCCGCTG
>DATCMG010000388.1:0-13609 GCA_036563555.1 Roseomonas sp.
TGCGGAACACCAGATTGCCCTCGGGATCGGCCTTCCAGGCATGGATGATGGCGAGGTCCGCCATGATCCCGCGCTCCATGACATAGGTGGTGCCGTCGAAGTCCTGGGTTGGCTTGCCCTCGGCGACCGCGGTGCCCACGCCGGTGCGGGTGAAGAAGGCCGGGATGCCGGCGCCGCCGGCCCGGATCCGCTCCGCCAGGGTGCCCTGCGGATTGAACTCGATCTCCAGCTCCCCGGCCAGGTACTGCCGGGCGAACTCGGCATTCTCGCCGACATAGGAGGCGATCATCTTGCGGATCTGCCGCGTCTTGAGCAGCAGGCCGAGCCCCGCATCGTCCACGCCGGCATTGTTCGAGACGAAGGTGAGGTTCTTCACGCCGCTGTCGCGAATGGCCTCGATCAGCAGGTTCGGAATACCGCAGAGGCCGAAGCCGCCGGAGTGGATGAGCATCCCGTCGCGCAGGAGCCCGTCCAACGCCGCCCGCGCATCGGGATAGAGTTTCCTGCTCATTCGATAGCTTCCTCCGGCGCGTTCAGGGCCGGAAAGCTAGCCGTCCCTTTCGATGTGAGAAAGGGCCGAAAGGGGGATTGCCTGCCCCGATGGCTAGGGCTATATCGCCGCACCGCCTGGGGGGCCATAGCTCAGTTGGGAGAGCGCTTGAATGGCATTCAAGAGGTCGTCGGTTCGATTCCGATTGGCTCCACCAGTTTAGCGAGATGATGCGGGGCGCCTGGAAACGGGCGCCCCGCTCTCGTTTCGGGCGATGTTTCCCGGGCTGTGCCGCTTATCCGACGCCGACGATACGCCAAGCGTATTCCTGCCCGTCCGGCTCGGTGATCGTGACGTTCTCGCCCGGGCGGTAGGGCACGGCATTGCGGATTACGGCCTGGATGGGCGCATCCACCGGGCTGTCGTCACGGCGGAAAAACCGCAGCGCCCAGCCCGTGTCCGAATCGTAGATCACATCGCCGTCCATCAGCCCCTGGCCAGGCCAGAAGCGGCGCGCGGGCCAGGTGGCCGGATCATCCTGCCAGGCCTGTGGGTCGGGGAAGCCCTGCGGATCGAGCGCCAGCTGCACCTCGTAGCGGTGCTCGGGACTGCCCTCCGGAAGGCCTGTTCCCCCGCTCGGCGACAAGACGACGAGCGGCATGGGGAACCTCCTGAAGCTACGTTGATGGCAGCGGGGCGCCTAGATGGCGACCCGCACCCCCAGCTCGACCACGCGATCACTGGGGATACGGAAAAACTCGGTCGCCGGAACCGAGTTGCGAGACATGATGCCGAAGAGCCATTGCTGCCAGCGCGCCATCTTCGGAATGGCGGAGGCCACGACCGTCTCCCGCCCGAGGAAATAGGAGGCCTGCATCGGCTCGTAGTCCACGCCAAGCTCCCGCAATCCCTCAAGCTCCCGCGGGATGTTCGGGCTCTCCTGGAAGCCGTAGCAGAGGGAGACGCGATGGATGCCCGGCGCCAGCTCCTCGACATGGCGGCGGTCCGTCACCTGCGGCACGTCCTGGCCCGTGACGGTGACGAACAGCACGCGCTCGTGCAGCACCTTGTTGTGCTTGAGATTATGCAGCAGCGCGCTGGGCACGTAATCGGCCTGGCTGGTCATGAACACCGCAATGCCCGGCACGCGCGTGGTGCGCGACTGCGGGAGGCGGGCGAGGAAGGACTTCAGCGGCAGGCTGTCCTGACGGAAGCGGCTGAACAGCAGGTCACGCCCGCGGCGCCAGGTGAGCATCATCGTGAAGATCGCGCCGCCCAGCAGCAGCGGCACCCAGCCACCCTCCGGGATCTTCAGCACGTTCGAGATGAAGAAGGCGAGGTCGAGCAGGAAAAGCGGTGTGAAGACCGCGATCACCAGGGGGAGCGCCCAGCCGAAGGTCCGTCGGAAGACCAGTCCCGCAAGGATGGAGGTGGCAACGAAGGTGCCGGTGACCGCGAGGCCATAGGCGGCCGCCAGGCTGTCCGAATCGCGGAAGACGACGACGAGGACAACCACGCCGAGCAGCAGGGCGAAGTTCACCTGGGGCATGTAGATCTGTCCCTCCTCCGTCTCGCTGGTGTGGCGCACGACGAGGCGCGGCATGAAGCCGAGCTGCACGCATTGCCGCGCGATGGAGTAGGCGCCTGAGATCATCGCCTGGCTGGCGATGATGGTGGCGGCGGTGGCCAGGATTACGAGGGGCAGGCGCAGCCATTCGGGCGCCAGCAGGTAAAAGGGATTCTCCAGTGCCGCGCGATCGGACAGCAGCAGCGCACCCTGGCCGAGATAATTCAACGCGAGGGAGGGAAGCACGAAGCCAACCCAGGCGAGTTGGATGGGGCGCCGGCCGAAATGCCCCATATCGGCATAAAGCGCTTCCGCCCCCGTGACCGCCAGCACGACTGAGCCGAGGGCGATGAAGGCCGCGAGGTGGTAGGCCAGGGCGAATCGCACGGCATAATGCGGCGACAGGGCGACGAGCACCTCCGGCTCCCGCACCACCTCGATCAGGCCCAGCAGGCCGATCAGGCCGAACCAGATCACGGTAATGGGCCCGAAGATCGCCCCCATGCTGCCGGTGCCGCGATACTGGAAGAGAAAGAGCGCCAGAAGCACAGCCAGGGAGAGGGGAACGATCACGCCGTCCAGGGCCGGGGAGATGATCTTCAGCCCCTCGATGGCCGAGAGGACCGAGATGGCGGGGGTGATGACCCCGTCCCCGAAAAACAGGGCGGCACCCGCGATACCCACGATGGCAATCAGCCAGCGCCCCCGCTCCGTACGGGCGGCGCGCTGGGCAAGGGCCATAAGGGCGAGGATCCCGCCCTCCCCCTTGTTGTCAGCGCGCATCACCAGCCAGACATATTTCACCGTCACGACGATGATCAGCGACCAGATGATAAGGCTGAGGATCCCAAGGATCTCCCAGCGCTCCAGCCCATCCGATGAGAAATGGAGCAAGGCCGCCCGCATGGCATAGAGCGGGCTGGTCCCGATGTCTCCGTAGACGATGCCCAAAACACCGAGAAGCACGGCCATGCTGACCGGCTGCCGATCGCCTTGGGGGGACGCTGATCTCACGTAGGTGGTCCGCGATGGTTGGCAGGCGGCGGCATATGGCCGCCGCCCCGGACGCTGCAACCCCCATCCCCGTCCCGTGGTTGCACAGCCGTCATGCGTTTGCGGGCGGAATGAGACCGGGCTTCAGGCGCAGGATTCAGTGGCCCCGAAGGATCTGGGACAGGAAGGTCTTCAGGCGGTCCGTGGAAGGATTGTTGAAGAGCTGTCCCGGCGCGCCCTGCTCCACCACCTCGCCCTGGTCCATGAAAACCACGCGGTCGGCCACCTGCTGGGCGAAACCCATCTCATGAGTCACGACCACCATGGTCATGCCATCCTCGGCAAGCCCGACCATGGTGTCGAGCACCTCCTTGATCATCTCGGGATCGAGCGCGGAGGTGGGTTCGTCGAAGAGCATGATCTTGGGCTTCATGCAGAGCGCGCGTGCGATCGCCACGCGCTGCTGCTGCCCGCCCGAGAGCTGGCCCGGATATTTCCGTGCCTGCTCCGGGATCTTCACCCGCGTCAGGTACTCCATCGCCACCTCCTCCGCTTCCTTCTTTGGCATGCGGCGAACCCAGATGGGCGCGAGGGTGCAGTTCTCGAGGATCGTCAGGTGCGGGAACAGGTTGAAGGACTGGAACACCATCCCGACCTCGCGCCGGATTGCGTCCAGCGCCCGGACATCGTCGGTCAGCTCCGTGCCGTCCACGACGATCCGGCCCTCCTGGTGCTGCTCCAGCCGGTTGATGCAGCGGATCATGGTGGACTTGCCCGAACCCGATGGGCCGCAGACCACCACCCGCTCCCCCGTCGCGACCTGGAGCGAGATATCGCGCAGCACGTGCATCGAGCCGTACCACTTGTTGACCTTGTCCAGCAGGATGGCCGGGGGCGCATCCGTCCGGATCGATGAGGCGATGGACGACTCGGTGTCGAGGGCGGCGCTCATGGCGGGATCCTTATCGTCCGGAGTTCAGCGGACCCGGTGGCGGTTCAGCTCCGCCTCCAGGTTCTGGCTGTAGCGGGACATGGCGAAGCAATAGGCGAAGTAGATGCAGGAGATAGCAATGTAGACCTCGACGCCAAAACCCTGCCAGGCCGGCTCCACGATCGCGGTCTTTCCGGCGGTCAGCAGGTCGAAGATGCCGATGATCAACACCAGCGACGTGTCCTTGAAGAAGCCGATGAAGGTGTTCACCAGCGGCGGGATCACCAGCCGCAGCGCCTGGGGCAGGATGATGAAACCGGTCTTCTGCCAGTAGGAGAGGCCGAGCGCTTCGGCCGCCTCGTACTGGCCCTTCGGCAAGGCCTGCAACCCGCCGCGGACCACCTCGGCCAGGTAGGCGCCGGCGAAAAGGATCACCGCGACCTGGGCGCGCAGCAGCTTGTCGATGTTCATCCCCTCGGGGAGGAAGAGCGGGAACATGACGCTGGCCATGAAGAGCAGGCTGATCAGCGGCACGCCGCGGATCAGCTCAACATAGGCGATGCAGAGCACGCGGATCGCCGGCATGGAGGAGCGCCGGCCCAGTGCCACGAGGATGGCGAGCGGGAAGGCGAAGGCGAGGCCGAAGGTCGCGAGGATGAGGGTGATCGGCAGTCCGCCCCAGCGTTCCTGCGGGACAGCGGAAAGGCCGAACACGCCGCCCCACATCAGTATGCCGATGACGACCAGGGTCACGGCCCAGACCACCGCCAATTCCCAACGCCAGAAGCGGCGCATGGCCGAGACGACGTAGAGTGCGGTGAAGAGCACGCAGACCAGCGCCGGACGCCAGTGCTCCTCATAGGGATAGGTGCCGAAGAGGATGAAGCGGTGCTTCTCAGTGATCACCGCCCAGCAGGCGCCGGGGGTGGCTGAGGTCTTCAACGCGCGGCAGGCCTGGGTCTGGTTGTCCGGCAAGGACCAGATGGCGTTGATGAAGGCCCAGTCCACGAAGCTGATGGCCCAGCGGACGATGAAATAGGCCATCACCAGCGTCATCGCCGTGTTCAGCCAGGACGAGAAGAGATTTGCCCTGAGCCAGGCGACCGGCCCGCTGGTGAGGGCGGGCGGATGGCGCGGCGCCGCTTCCGGGACGCCGGCAACGGAGGTGTTGAGGGGGATGTCGCTCATGCCCGTGCTCCCCTCAGCGCTCGACCAGCGCGATGCGCGAGTTGTACCAGTTCATGAAGAAGCTGATGGATAGCGAAATGGTCAGGTAGACCGCCATGATGATGGCGATCCCCTCGATCGCCTGCCCTGTCTGGTTCAGCGTCGTGTTGGCGATGCTGACGATGTCCTGGTAGCCGATGGCGACGGCCAGGGACGAGTTCTTCGTCAGGTTCAAGTACTGGCTGGTCATCGGCGGCACGATCACGCGCAGCGCCTGGGGCAGCACGATCTGGCGCAGCACCACGCCGGGGCGGAGGCCGAGCGCCTGCGCCGCCTCCCACTGCCCCTGTGCCACGGCCAGGATGCCCGCGCGCACGATCTCGGCGATGAAGCCGGCCGTGTAGGTGGTCAGGCCGACGAGCAGCGCGAAATACTCCGGGCTGACCGTCATGCCGCCCTGGAAATTGAAGCCGCGTAGCGATGGCCAGTCCACCGTCGTGGGTGCGCCGCCCAGCAGCCACACCACAAGCGGCAACCCGATCAGGAAGCCGAGCGCCGCAGGCCAGACTGCGCGCGGCTGCCCGTCCTGCATCTGCTTCTTCCGCATCGCCTTCGCGTAGAGCCAGGTCGCGAAGCATCCGGCGACGAAGGCCAGCAGCGCCCAGCTATGCGCCACCTGCCAGTCGAGGAAGGGCAGCTTCAATCCGCGGTTCGAGAGAAAGACGCCAGTGGCGGGGTTCAGCGCCTGCCGCGGCGCCGGAAGGCCCTGGAGGATGGTGTACCAGAACAGCAACTGCAGCAGCAGCGGGATATCGCGGATCACCTCGACATAGACCGCCGCAACCTTCGCCAGCAGCCAGTTCTTCGAAAGCCGCGCGATACCGATCAGCGTGCCGAAGATGGTGGCCAGCACGATGCCGACCACCGCCACCTTGAGCGTGTTCAGCACGCCGACCGTGAGCGCGCGGAAATAGGTGCTGGCGGGCGTGTACTCGATCAGGGACTCGCCAATCGGCAGGCCGGCCTCGCGCTGCAGGAAGCCAAAGCCGGTGGCGATCCGCCGGACCTCCAGATTGTGCTGCGTGTTGCGGACCAGCCACCAGATGATGCCGGCCACTGCACCGACGATCAGCACCTGCCAGACGATGGCCCGCACGCGTTCATCGGCCCAGGACAACCGGAGCTGCCTTTTCGGCGGGGCGCGGAGCTGCCGCGGGTCGGTGGCGGTCTGCGACATCCGGTGGGGCCTTCGTGTCTTCTTGTTCTTTGGTCAGGTCCATGGGGGCCTGCGCGCAGGCCCCCATGAGGTCGGATCAGCGGAAGGGCATCGAGTACTGCTGGCCGCCCGGCGTGGTCCAGAGCGCGTTCGGACCGCGCTGGATGCCGAGCGGTTGCAGATGGCGGGCGAAGATCTCGCCATAGTTGCCCGTGGCCTTGATGACGTTCACCGCCCAGTCGTTCGAGACGCCGAGCATCTGCCCAAGCCCGCCATTCTTGCCCAGCATGCGCTGGACCTCGGGGCGTGCGTCATTCGCGGCTATCTGCGCGACATTCGCCTGGTTGATGCCCAGCTCCTCGGCGCCGACGAGCGCGTAGTGGATCCAGCGGACGAGGTCGGCGAAGCGCTGGTCGCCATGGCGCACCAGCGGGCCGAGCGGCTCCTTCGAGATCACATCCGGAAGGATGGTGTGCTCGGCGGGGTTGGGCTGGCTGGAGCGGGTGGCGGCGAGGCCCGACACGTCCGTGGTGTAAGCATCGCAGCGGCCGGCGGCATAGGCACCGACAACTTCCTCAAGGCGCTCGATCACCACGGGGGTGAAGCGGATGTTGTTGGCCCGGGCCCAGTCGGTCAGGTTCTGCTCGGTCGTGGTGCCGGGCTGGACGCAGATCGTGGCGCCCTCCAGCTCCTTCGCGGTCTTCACGCCGGTCGAGGTCTTCACCATGAAGCCCTGGCCGTCAAAGAAGTTCACACCGGTGAAATCGAGGCCGAGCGAGGTGTCGCGCGACAGGGTCCAGGTCGTGTTGCGGGCGAGCATGTCGACTTCGCCGGATTGCAGCGCGGTGAAGCGGCTCTGCGCCGTGGTCGGCACATAGCGCACCTTGCTCGGGTCGCCGAAGATGGCGACCGACAGGGCACGGCAATACTCGACGTCGAAGCCGCGCCACACACCCTGGCTGTCGGGCTGGGCGAAGCCGGCCAGACCGGTGTTCACGCCGCAGATGAGGGTGCCGCGCGCCTTGATCGTATCCACCATCGAGGCACCGCCGGCAGCCGGGGCCTGGGCCGCGGCGGGCAGGACACCGATGGCGGTCATCGCGACGGCGCCGAGAACGCCGAATGTTGCTCGCCGCAAGGGCTGCATGGTCATCAAACTCTCCCTGAGTCTCATTGGGACGTTCCCGGCGTCATGCTGCGCCAGGGTTGTGCCTGGATCAACGCGGGATTGCGCGGACCGCAGGGCACGCCCTTAGCCTCCCGCCGCGCGCACTGCAATTCCAGCCATCCAGGGTTCCCCCGGCGGGGCCTGGGCGGCACGATGAGTCATCAGGCATCACGCCAAGCGGGCGAGCAAGCCGCGTGCCGCTCGATGCGAAGGAGGCCGACCTGCTGCATCTCGATCATGGGGTCGTCGAGTCCCTCCTGCCCTGGGGGACGCTGATCGACGCGCTGGGCGCCATGTTCCGCACAGGCTGCGAGGCCCCGCTGCGCCACGCCCACACCTGGGAAGAAGGCGCGGAGCGCAACAGCCTGCTGCTGATGCCGGCCTGGCAGGCGGGCCGCTACACCGGAGTGAAGATCGTGCATGTGGCCCCCGGCCACACACCCGCCGTGCACGCCGCCTACCTTCTTTCCGAAGCTGCGACGGGCACGCCGCTTGCCCTGCTCGATGGCGGTGCACTGACGGACCGGCGCACGGCGGCGGCAAGCGTGCTTGCCGCGCGGCACCTCGCCCGTCCCGACAGCCGGCGCCTGAAGCTGCTCGGCAGCGGCAAGGTGGCCCATGCCCTTGCCCAGGCCTATCGTGCCGCCTTTCCGATCGAGGACATCGCGGTGTGGTCGCGCGAGTCGGCGAATGCGGAGCGGCTTGCAGCCCGGCTCCGCACCGAGGGGCACCCTGCCCGTGCGGCGGCGAATCCTGACCCGGCGGAGGCCGACATCATCTCCGCCGCCACGCTCTCCCGCGTGCCGCTGCTGCGGGGGGATGCGGTGCGGCCAGGGGTGCATGTGGATCTGGTCGGTGCCTTCCGGCCCGATATGCGCGAATCGGATTCGGCCCTGCTGGCCCACGCCACCCTTGCGGTGGACACCCGCGCCGGGGCGCTGGCCGAGGCGGGCGACGTGGTGCAGGCGATCGCGGAAGGTGCTTTCGGCCCGGAGCATGTGGCTGCCGATCTCGCGGCGCTGTGCCGCGGCCAGCATCCCGGCCGGCGTGACGCGGCGGAGGTGACGGTCTTCAAATCCGTCGGCTGGGCCGGGGAAGATCTGGCAGCGGCCATCCTCGCCTATGAGGGCGCGACGGCCGCCGCAGGGCGGGAATAGCGCGGAACGGCGGATCAAGCGGCGGGCAGGGTAACAATCACGCCCTCGCCCTCCGCCTCCACCTTGGCACCCAGCGCTTCCAGCGCTTCCAGCGCGGCAGGCGGCGGGGCCCAGGGCAGGGTTAACCTCACGCCGTCAAGCCGCAGCGGGGGGCGGGGCCCGGGCGGCATCCCGGCAGCACCGGAGGCGGCAAGGATCAGGGCGCCTTCCAGCGCCGGCGAGCGGCGCTCGATGACGGCATTGCCCAGCACGCGCAATTCCACTGGCCCGCTGGCCGCGAGGGAGAGTAGCGGCAGGAGTTCCTGCATCACCCGCCCGGCGGGTGCGGGGCGCACCCCCTCCTCCCGCCCAAGGGCGAGGAAACCGCGCGCGAGGTGGTCGTAGTCCAGCGCCGCCTCACGCGCGCGGGTGATCTGGCGCGTCACCGTCTCCCCCTCGGGCAGGCGGGGCAGGGCGGCGTCGAGATTGGCGGTGAGCACCATCGAGAGATTGTTCACGGCGTGGCGCACCGGCCGCAGCAGCAGGGCCATGGCCTGCTCGGCCGCCGAGGCGCCCGGGGTTCCCTTGCCCGCCATCAAGGCGCGCCACCGGGCTGACTGCGGCAGTCACTCGTCATCGAGGCAATCCCTCCAGGATTTCGTGGAAAAGGCGGGCTGGCAGCGTGCCGCCGCGCACGTCGTCCATCGGCGTTGCGTCGTCATTGCCCAGCCAGACGCCGATTACAGTGCCGCCGGAGAAGCCGACAAACCAGGCATCGCGGGAATCCTGCGTGGTGCCGGTTTTTCCGGCGGCGGGGCGGCCCGGCACGGCGGCGGCGCGGCCAGACCCGCGAGAGACGACCGCCTCCATCATGCGGCGGATCGCCAGGGCGTTGTCGGCCTGCACCGCCCGGACCGGCGCCGTGTTGCCGGCCGGCAGGGTGCGCCTTTCCGCCCGGGCCGAGGCAATGCCGTAAGGCGTTACCCGCAATCCGCCATTGGCGAAGGCGGCATAGGCGGCGGCCAGTTCCAGAAGGCTCGCCTCCCCGGTGCCCAGGGCGATGGTGGCATCATTCGGAAAGGGCCCAGCCAGCCCGAGGCGGCGTGCCACGGCTGCCGCCTCCCGCGCCCCGCCCGCCCGTGCCAGGACGCGAACGGCCGCGGTGTTGACGCTATGGGCCAGCGCATCGTCCAGCGGCAGATCGCCGCGCGGGCGCCAGTTTCCGTTACCGGGCGACCAGCGGCCAAGAGTGATGGGCGCGTCGGAAACCGTCGATTCCGGGTGCAGCCCGTGCTCCAGCGCCGCGAGATAGACGAAGGGCTTGAAGACCGATCCCGGCTGGCGTCGGGCCGAGACCGCGCGGTTGAAACTGCTGCGGCGGTAGTCGCGCCCGCCGGCCATGGCGCGCACGGCCCCTGTCGCGGCGTCGAGCACCACCACGGCGCCCTGCCCCACATCGGCTGCCGCGCCGGGGCCGGCCAGCAGGGCCTCCAGCTTCGCCTCCACCACAGCCTGGACGCGCAGATCCAGCGTGGTGCGCAGCGTGAGGTCGGCGGAGCCGGGGAAGCGCGTGGCGAGGTCGTCATTCACCCAATCCGCGAACCAGCCGGAATCGCGGGAGGGACGCGGAGGAAAGGAGATGCGCTCGGCCTCCGCCGCGGCCTGGGCCTCGGTCAGCGCGCCGGTCGCGGCCATGGCACGGAGCACCTCCGCCCCGCGCTCCGCGGCCGCCTGCGGATTGGCGCGCGGGTTGAGGCGCGAAGGCGCGCGCGGCAGGCCGGCCAGCACCGCGGATTGCCAGATCGCCAGGCGCCGGGCCGGCACGCCGAAATAGAGCCGCGCCGCCGCATCCACACCATAGGCTCCGCCGCCGAGATAGACCCGGTTGAGGTAGATTTCGAGCAACTGGTCCTTGGTGAAGCGGTTCTCGAGCCAGAGCGCCAGCATGGCTTCCTGCACCTTGCGGCGCAGGGAGCGTTCGGGCGTCAGGAACAGATTTTTGGCGAGCTGCTGCGTCAAGGTCGATCCGCCCTGCGCCACCCGGCCGGTGGTCAGGTTCACCCAGGCTGCACGCAGCAGCCCGATCGGGTCCAGACCGAAATGATCGCGAAAGCGGCGATCCTCGATCGAAAGCAGCGCGGTGGGCAGGTGGACCGGCAGGTTTCGTAGCCGTGCCGTCTCGCCATAGAGGTCGCCACTGGTGGAAAGGAGGCGGCCATCGGTGGCCTCCAGCGTCACGGAGGGCCGCCGCGTGGTTTCCAGCGCCTCCTCGGGCCGCGGCAGGTCCCAGGCGAAGATGAGCAGCAAGATACCGAGGGCGATCCCACCCCAGACCATGCCCATCAGCGCCCAGGCGGCAATCCGGCGGGCCAGGCGGCGCCGCGCCTGCACGACCGGTGGTACGGTGGCCGGCTGGGTGCCCGCACGGGTTCCGAAGCCCCCGCCCGCAGGGCGCGGCAGAACATTCCGGGCGATGGTTGCGATCGAAGCCCTCGGCATGGCCGGGGGGAGTTACCACGATCCCGGGCATCCTGCACTCACGCTGGAATGCGGTTGCCGGAGAGCCGCGCCGCTCACCTGGCCTGACAACCGCGGGTTGCTCCGCCGGGTGATTGGGGCAAGCCGCGGAGGCTGAGGGCCGGGATTCCCGTGCCGCCCGATCCGACCTAGGCTTCCGCGATCCGCGCCGATCCGGCGCCGTGGGGAGCCTTTGCCGCGATGACCGATCCAAATCCCATTCGCCAATCCGCTCTGGATTGGATCGCTCGTAACGAGTCCCGCCTCTCCGCCTTCAACGCGCGCATCTGGGAATTCGCGGAGCCCGCATGGCGCGAATACCGATCCATGGCAGCCTATGCCGAGATCCTGCGCGAGGAGGGCTTCACGGTGGAGGAGGGCTCGGGCGAGATGCCCACGGCCTTCGCCGCGCATTGGGGAAATGGCGGGCCGGTGCTGGCCGGCTTCTCGGAATATGATGCGGTGCCCGGCAACTCGCAGCAGGTGGTACCCTATAAGGCGCCGCGCGCAGGGCTGCATCCTTATGCCGCCGGGCACACCGATCCGCATTCGGTGCTCGGCACCGCATCGCTTACCGCCATGCTCGCCACCAAGGCCGCCTTCGAGCAGCACGGCGTGAATGCCACGTTGAAACTGTTCGGCGAGCCGGCGGAAAAGGTCTGCGGCTCCAAGCCCATTCACGCGGCCAAGGGCTATTTTGACGGGCTGGACGCGGCCGTGGTCTGGCACCCCTGGCCCAGCAACACCGTCACCGGCGAGATCCATTTCGGTGCCTATTGGAGCGCCGTGATCACCTTCGAGGCGGAAAGCCCGGAGACCTGGGTCGATCCCTCCCTCATGCCGACCCAGGCGGCGCATGCCGTGGCCCGCGCCCCGGGCGCGCTGGACGCGATGTGCCTGATGTACACGACCACCAAATACACGAAGGAGGCGATGTTCCCGCATAGCGGGTCTTGGACGCTGAACGAATTCGTCCTCGGCGATGCCGGCGCGACATCGGACAACCTCGCGCCGCGCTTCAGCCAGATCCAGTATTCCTGGCGCTCATCCTCGCTCGCGATCCAAGAGCAGATCTGGCGCGTGCTGGCGAACAACGCGAAATCCGCCGCCATGGCCACGGGCTGCCGCGCCTTCGTGCGCTGGGTCACGAAGACGCGCGTGGGACTCCCTAACACGGCGTTGACCGAGCTGACCTGGGCGAATCTCCAGGCCGTGGGCGCACCGACCTATAACGAGGAAGCGCTGAGCTTCGGGCGGGAGATCCAGAAGAATCTCGGGCTGGAGCCGATGGAGAACCCCTTCATCCCCGGCGTGACAACGCTCACCACCCCGGCCGAGAACGATGCCGGGCTGAGCCGGACGCTTGCGGGCTGGCAGACGCATCTCAGTGCCGACGACTATGTGGAGTATTCCTGGCACTGCCCGACGGTGCGGCTGCTGGCCGCGCGGCCGCGGCTGCGGACACCCTCCGCCGGCTATGCCTATCCGAACTGGGCCTATCTCGCGCTTGGCGGGCTACCGGCCGCGGTCGATCCCGGCATGTTCGTCGCCGCGAAGACGATGGCGCTGACCATGGTGGACCTGGCAGTGAAGCCGGGCGCGCTGGATGCAACGCAGGCCGAGTTCCGGGAGCGCACGGGCGGCGGCGTGGGCGGCACGGAATGGGTCGGCCCGCTGCTGCCGGCGGATTTCGACCCGCCGGTCGATCTGCGCTGGCCGGAATACGTCACCACCCCGCGCGGCGATGAGTGGACTTTCCCCACGCCCCGTCACGGCACGGGCGCCGGCGAGCCGATCTAATCGCAACTTGCCCGGCGAACTCGCGTTCGCCGGGCGGTGCAGCCCATTGGAGGCCCTCGATCCGCGCCTCCCTTCTCCTCGCCCTCGGCCTGCTCGCCGCCTGCGATGCCGAGCCGCCTGCCCAGCTCCGCATCGCGGGCGGGGATCCGGCACGTGGCCGGGTGGTGGCGCTGAACCATGGATGCGGAGCCTGCCATGTCATCCCTGGCGTGCGCGGCGCCGTTTCCTGGGCGGGGCCACCGCTCACCGAATGGGCAAGGCGGGGCTACCTGGCAGGGCATCTGCCGAACTCGCCGGAGAACCTTGTTACCTGGCTGCGCGACCCGCAGGCGATCTCGCCGGGCAGCGCCATGCCGAATCTCGGGCTGACCGAGGCGGAAGCGCGCGATACGGCCGCCTATCTTTTTACCCTGGGCGCGGGGCGGCTGCCGCCTGTGCCGGCCGGGTTGCCGTTGGGGCCGGATCAGGCCGGCCCCCGCGAGGAGCCGCGCATCCGCCCGCGCGCCTGATCCGCTACCAGCAGGCCGGCAGCACCACGGCCGGCACGGCCTCGAACAGCACGGCGAATCCTGCGTAGAGACAGGTTGCTGCCCCGAACCAGCGGGTGAAGCGTGGCTCCGCCTC
>DATCMG010000389.1:0-3349 GCA_036563555.1 Roseomonas sp.
TCCATGCCGTCCTCTCACCGTCCCAGCCTGCGCGCCGCCAGTATCGCGGCCGGGATGCCGCCAACCAGGCTTCCCAGCGCGATTCCATAGATGACGCCAGCCAATCCCCAGCCCGCCGCACCGAAGGCGCAAAGCGTTCCAGCCACCAGGCCGAGCCAGCCCCACCGGCTGAGCAGGGCGATGTCGCGCTCGGTACCGCAGCCCGTCAAGATGGCCCGTGGTACGGCCTGGAGCACCTTTGCGGACCCGTTGACGCAGGCGCTCAGCACCAGGGCCAGCCCAATCTGGTAGCGGCCGCCGGTCAGCCATCCCGCAACCATGGGTGCCGCGACGGCCACGCATAGCGAGGCCCCGGCCAGGAGGGCGCCGACGGAGAGGAGTTCGTCCCGCACCAGGCGGCGGCGCGCCGCCCGATCGAATGTGGCGCGCAGCTTCGGAACCAATCCGAAGCCGGCGCCCGACGCTGCCATGCGGAACGGAAACAACGCCACCGAGGCCAGCACGCTGAATACCGCCAAGTCCTCCAGCCCGAGCGCCAGGGGAACCAGCAGGCGCTCCAACTGCAAGGTGATGGTCCCGATCGTGGAAAGGCTCAGGAGAGACGCCGCTTCCCGCCAGGGAATCCGCGCCGCTTCCGCCATGGGTGCCGGCCGAGCGCGGGTGATGGCGATCCAGCCGATCGCCGCCGTTGCCACATTACCGGCCGTGAACAGGATGAGAGGCAGCAGCGACATCGGCATGGGCACGACCAGCGCGAGCAAGCCGATGGCCAGGAGCAGCCAGCTGGCCGCCGTTGCCGCGAGCAAGGCGCTGAACTCGCGCATTGCCGCGCGCAGCCTCGCGCCGACCACGAAGACCATCCCACCCGCGAGGATGCAGATGGCCAGGACGGCGGCATCCGCCAGGGGGAACCCACCCAGATGCACGGCGCCGATGCCAACCGCCCCGCCAATGGCCGCCCCGGCCAGCAGCAACAGTCCCACCAGGCGCGGCCCCAACCGGATCCGGTGGCGGAGCATAACCTGGTCCAGCCCAATCGGCGCGATGACCGCAAAGATGTTGAACAGCGCGAGGGCCAGGGCAAAGCGCCCGAACTCACCGACCGGCATGCTCCGGGCAAGAAGGAGATTTCCGACCGCGAAGGCGCCACCTGAAAGCCCGTACACCGCCGAGGCACGAATGGCGGAGAAGCGGCTAACGAGGCGGCTCAGCGTCGCGGCATGGCGGTGGAGCCAAGGCGTGCCAGGGCCAGGGCCCGCGGTGCCGCAAATCGGGGGCTCGGAGGTGCGCTCGCTCATCGCATCATGCCCTGCGCGGCTCCAGCAGGCCGTCATAGGCTCCTAGCAGGATCTCCTCGTAACGCGCCTTGCTGTAGCGCGTGGCGGCCCGCTCATGGGCGGCCGCCCCGAGCCGGGCCCGTAGGGCAGGGTCGCGGGCAAGGACCACGAGCCCCTCCGCCAGGGACGCGGCCGTGGGTTCGACCAGCATCGCACAGCCGTCATCGAGCACCTGCGTATGGGACAGGATCGAGGTTGCCAGGATGGCCCGCCCCGCCATCATGTAGGAGTAGATCTTCATGGGCGTATTCACGCCACGCAGCCTTGGCGAGACGAGCACATCCGCCTGCAGCAGCAGTCCGGACAGACAGGCCAGCGGCATCGGCCCGAGAAATCGTACCCTGGCCTGGCCCGGTGGCGCGCCGGCCTGTTCCTGCCTGGAACTGGCGTCCTCAGGTAGGCCGCCAACGATCACCACATCGATCCCAAGCCCGGCCGGCAGCATCCCCGCCGCCTCCAGGAGCAGCCCGACGCCCTGGTAATGCTGCAGGTTCCCGACATAGAGGACCACCAGGCGTCCATCCCCGGCATCATCGCGGATCCGTGGCGCCTCGGTCTTCGTATCCCAGAGCGGATAGTCGTGCAGCACGACGCGGGGCGTTCCCGGCGCATCTTCCGCGGCACGCTGCGCCAGCGCCGGGCAGACGCACAGCACCAGGTTGCTCGCCCGCATCGCAGCGCGCTCGGCCAGCCGCATCATCGACCCGATCGGCCGGAGCCCGGGCCACTTCTCCACAATCTGGTCCGACATGATCGAGTCCATGTCATAGACCAGGGGTGTCCGGCCTATCAGGCGCAGGCACAACGCCAGAAAGACACTGTCCTCGACCGCGTGGATGCAGTCATAGCGCCCACGCCGGAGAAGGCGGAGTGCGAGGACGAACAGAAACAGGTTGCAGACGAGCTTCTGCCAGGACAACCCGACCGGAACACCCTGTATGAGCGGCGGCCGCGCGGCCCGGAAGTGCCGCAGCCCCGGCAGCGCAATGTCGCGGCCGCCGTGAAAGGTCACGAGGTCGACAGTGTGGCCGCCCTCGCAGAGCGCTTCGGCGGCGGCACGCACCGCGATGGGCGTGCCGCGGTCCACAAAGAAGGGCTGGGGCGCAAGGAGCAGGATATTCATCGGCCGTCCCGGCTCCCGCGATCTCGTGCCAGGCGCCGCAACCGGAGCATGGCCTGGTCACGAACGAAGGTGGCCGGACCCGACAATGACCCGTATGGCGTGAGCGCATGGCTGGGACCGGCGAGCACGCGCCGCAGCGCCTCGGCCGGCCGCTTCAGGGACAGCGGCCCTGGAACGAGGCTTCCAAAGCCACCGGCGGCCGGCGGAGCGCCCGGGAGCGTGTCTGTTCCAGGCAGCACGGCAATACCCCGTCGTCCGGCAGCCCGGAACGGCGTGGGCAACGGCCAGAAGCGGGGTCTGCCGGCATTGTCGCCAAGCGAGAATGCCTGCGGAGGCAGGCGCTGAACCAGTTCGCTCACAATGGCACCACGAGCGCCAAGCCACTTGCCCACGCCCCAAGGCAGGACCGCCATCACGCCATGATCCGTGAGTTCCTTCAGCAGCCGCTCCGCCGGCAGGCCATCCTTTGGCCTGGCCCGGGTGCCCAGCGCGAGAACCTCAAGCCGCTCTGCCGTCGTGATCTGGTATCCGGCGATGACGACCACGCGCTCCTCTCCCCGGGACGCGACAACCGAGACAGCCTCGTCAGTGGACGAGATCGACCATGGGCCAAGGGAATCCCCCGGCACACGCAAATCATCGAACACGGACTGGCCCGGCATCTCGGCCAGCATGAGAACCCCCAGCGGCCCATCCCGGCGAGGATTCACCCGCGCGAAGGCCGCAGCCGCCGAGTCCAGCACAGCCGAGGTCTTGCCGGGCTGATGCACATGGACATGCCAATCAACCGGTGTGCGGATGTCGCTCATGCCTGGGCGGCGGCGGGTAGGCGCCCCGACCGCCAGGCCTGGGGCCGGGCACCACGCCAGATCTGCGAAACGGCCTGGTT
>DATCMG010000391.1:0-5302 GCA_036563555.1 Roseomonas sp.
CCGGCGCCTCCACCATCCCTCCCCGCCTTATCAACGGGGGCTCAAGGGAAGCATGGGGGCGAAACAGGCTCGACGCGCGCGGTAAAGACGTGTCCTTTGCCCGGCATTGTACCGCCGTTATCGGGCTAAATCACAAGTGCCAACGATAATGGTCGCGAGACCATGGCGCTCGCTGCCTAGAGATAGGTAAGCGCCGTCCGGGGGGAACGGGGCAACAGAATCCCCCCACTTTCTTCCTGCCCCTTGCCGTTTTCCGGCCCGCTCCTATCCCGCGCGGGACCGATGTCTTATGTTGCGTCAGATCGAACCACTGCCACCGGACCAGCCTTGGACAAGACCTGCGCATGAGCGAGCAAGCGCCGCCCCCCGAGAGCATGCTGCCCTATGATCGCTGGACCGAGGAGGCCATGCGGAACGTGGCGCTCCGCGCGCTGGAGTTCGCGGCGAAGAACGGCCTGCCGGGTGAGCACCATTTCTACCTGACCTTCCGCACGGATCATCCGGAGACAAAGGTCCCAGGCCATCTCAAGGCCCGCTATCCGCAAGAGATGACCATCGTCCTGCAGCACCAGTTCTGGGACCTGAGGGTCGACCGGGGGGAGCAGAGGGTGTCGGTGGGCCTGTCCTTCGGGGGAGTGGCGGCGACGCTGGTGATCCCCTTCGCGGCATTGGTCGCGTTCTGGGATCCGCATGTCCGGGTGGGCCTGCGCTTCGGCGAGATGGCGGCCCCCGACGCGGATGCCGAGGCGATGCCGGAAGCCGTGGAGTCCGAGCCCCCTCCCCCGCCGGAGGAGCCACCGGCCCCCAAGCCCGATGCCCCGGCCCAGGTGGTGAGCCTGGACGCTTTCCGGCGCCGCCCCACGCGGGAATAGAAAACGGCGCTCTCCATCCCCCTTTGCGGGGCCGGGGCGCGTTTCCATCTGCGTTCTGGCTGCTGGCGCGCCTGGTGAGGCCGCGCTAACAAACGATATATTTCCCTGCATGAACCGGGCCACACCGCCTCACGCGGCCGGGCCCCGCCCTGCCTTGCAGGGCGAATATCTCGGAGAGCGCTTCCGTGAGCTCCAATACCCTCGACGCCGTCCAGCCCCCGATCCCGGTCGGGGCCACTCCCGTCGCGACCCATGACGGGGCGGAGGCCGATGCCGGCACGCCGACCTCCCAGCGGACGGCAGGCTTCCTGTTCAGCCCGATGTTCCCGCTCGCGGAGGACACCACCCCCTATCGTAAGCTGGACATCCAGGGCGTCTCCACCATCGAGGTGGAGGGCAGGAAGATCCTGAAGATCAAGCCGGAGGTGCTGGAGCAGCTTGCCTTCCAGGCCTGCAAGGACGTGTCGCACCTGCTGCGCCCCGGGCATCTGCAGCAGCTCTCGAACATCCTGAAGGACCCCGAGGCGAGCGCGAATGACCGCTTCGTGGCGCTGGATCTGCTGAAGAACGCGAATATCGCGGCCGGCGGCAAGCTGCCCATGTGCCAGGACACCGGCACGGCCATCGTGCACGGCAAGAAGGGCCAGCGCGTCTGGGTGGAGGGCGACGAGGAGGAGGCGCTCTCCTATGGCGTCCACCGCACCTATACCGAAACCAATCTGCGCTATTCGCAGATGGCGCCGCTGACGATGTATGATGAGACGAACACCGGCAACAACCTGCCGGTCCAGTTCGACATCTACGCCTCCCCCGGCGATTACCACGCCGATGAGTTCAACCTGATGTTCGTCCTCAAGGGCGGCGGCAGCGCGAACAAGACCTTCCTGTTCCAGCAGACGCGCGCCGTGCTGAATAAGCCGAAGCTGCTAGCCTTCCTGGAGGAGAAGATCAGGACGCTGGGGACGAGCGCCTGCCCGCCCTATCACCTGGCGATCGTGATCGGCGGCACCTCGGCCGAGACGACGCTGAAGACCGTCAAGATGGCCTCCACCCGCTATCTCGACACGCTGCCGGAGAAGGGCAGCAAATCGGGCCATGCCTTCCGCGACCGGGAGCTGGAGGCGGAGGTGCATAAGCTGACGCAGAATCTGGGCATCGGCGCGCAGTTCGGCGGCAAGTATTTCTGCCATGACGTGCGGGTGATCCGCCTGCCCCGGCACGGCGCCAGCCTGCCGATCGGCATCGGCGTGTCCTGCTCC
Source organism: Roseomonas sp. (assembly GCA_036563555.1). Classification (GTDB taxonomy): domain Bacteria; phylum Pseudomonadota; class Alphaproteobacteria; order Acetobacterales; family Acetobacteraceae; genus Roseomonas. The sequence continues at coordinate 2,132 of DATCMG010000391.1, forward strand.
GCGGATCGGCAGATCAAGGCGAAGATCACCCCCGAGGGCGTGTTCCTGGAGCAGCTGGAGCATGATCCGGCGCGCTTCCTGCCGGACCAGACCGAGGGGCTGCAGGAGAGCGGCGAGGTCGTGCGAATCGACCTGAACCGGCCGATGGGAGAGATCCGGGCGGAGCTGTCGAAGCATCCTGTCTCCACCCGCGTGTCGCTGACCGGCACCATCGTCGTGGCACGCGACATCGCCCATGCAAAGCTGAAGGAGCGGCTGGATTCCGGCCAGGGCCTGCCGGACTACATCAAGAACCATCCGGTTTATTACGCGGGCCCGGCGAAGACGCCGGAGGGCATGCCGACCGGTTCTTTCGGGCCGACGACGGCGGGGCGCATGGACTCCTATGTCGGCGAGTTCCAGGCGGCCGGTGGTTCGCTGGTGATGCTGGCCAAGGGCAACCGCTCCAAGGCGGTGACCGAGAGCTGCAAGAAGAATGGCGGCTTTTATCTCGGCTCGGTCGGCGGTCCGGCCGCGCGGCTGGCGCAGGATTGCATCCGCAAGGTGGAGGTCCTCGAATATCCGGAACTCGGCATGGAGGCCGTGTGGCGGATTGAGGTGGAGGACTTCCCCGCCTTCATCGTGGTGGATGACAAGGGTAACGACTTCTACGACGGGCTGGAGTGAGGCCTGGGCCCCGGCGCGCTGCCGTGTGACCGGGGCCGTCGGTAAGGCTTCGCCCCGCCGATCCGGGCGAAGCGTCAGGCGGCTTGGTCCTCCAGGTCCGTGAAGTTATGGGCCGCCGCGATCCCGCTCCGAATGCGGGTAAGCCGCGAGTAAGCCGGCATGATGGTCAGGCCCTGTTCTCGGAGCCGGCCGACTCGGTCCCAGCTTCTGCGGTTTGAAAATCCCGATTTACGGCCTCTTGTGCGTCCGCCCGGAAAGATCCTCCCGGCCGCCTGCCAGTTGACCATCACGGCCAGCCCCTGCCATCTGGTCCCAGAATGGCCCCGTGAGCGGAAGACCAGACCGATGAACCGCCGCCTCATCTCTTCCGGCTCCCGCTTCGAGCGAGAGATCGGCTATTCGCGCGCGGTGGTGGATGGCGATTTGGTCTTCGTTTCAGGCACCACCGGCTACGACTACGGGACGATGACGATCTCGGACGACGTGCGGGAGCAATGCGAGCAGGCGCTGAAGAACATCGCCGCCGCCCTCTCCGAAGCCGGGGCGACGCTGGCGGATGTGGTCCGGCTGCTCTTCATCGTGCCGGACCGCGCGGATTGGGAGCCCTGCTGGCCCGTGCTGCGCCGGCATTTCGGCGAGATCCGGCCTGCCTCCACCCTCATCCATGCCGGGCTGCAGACGGATGCGATGAAGATCGAGATCGAGGCGACGGCGCGGTTGCGCCCTGGCCTCGGAACCCCTGTGCCCTGAGGACGACACCGATGCGCTTCGCCGTGGACCGCCTGGACCACCTGGTCATCACCTGCAACGACGTCGAGACCATGGCGAGCTGGTACCAGCGCGTGCTGGGCATGGAGCTGGAGAGCTTCGGGCCGCACAACCGGACCTCCGTTCGCTTCGGCGGGCAGAAGATCAACCTGCGCCCGAAGGATGTGACGCAGGAGGACTGGTTCACCGGGCTCGGCGCGGCCCCGGGCGGCAACGACCTGTGCTTCATCGTGACGGTGATGGCCGAGGACGTGGTGTCGCATCTCAGGGAATGCGGCGTGACGATCGAGGCGGGGCCGGTGGAGAAGGCGGGCGCGCTGGGGACGATCAACTCCGTTTATTGCCGCGATCCGGATGGGAATCTGGTGGAGATCTCGTCCTACGGAGAACTGCGTTGAGCACGATCCTCGACACGCCGCGGCTGCTGCTGGACCAGGTGAGGCTGGAGGCGAACGCGGCCCGGCTGCGGGACCGGGCGGCGGCGCTGGGCGTGACCTTCCGGCCGCATTTCAAGACGGCGAAGTCGGTGGAAGTGGCGCTGGTATCGCATGGCGGAAAGGCAGGGCCCGCCACGGTCTCCACGATCAAGGAGGCGGAGGCGCTGGCCTCGGCCGGGGCATCGTCGGACATCCTGCTGGCCGCGACCGCCATCCCGGCGCGGCTGCCGCGGGCCGAGGCACTGGTCCGGAAGCACGGGACGCGGCTGATCCTCGTGCTGGACAGCCCGGAGATGGCCGGGATGCTGGACGACGCCGCCACCGCTCCGCATGAGGTACTGGTGGAGGTGGATTCCGGCGAGCACCGTGCCGGCGTGCCGCCAGAGCGCGCCCTGGCCGTGGCACGCGCCATCCACGGATCCCGCAACCTGCGGCTGGCGGGGGTGATGACCCATGGCGGCCATTCCTACGGCTCCGCCGACCCGGAAAAGATCGCCGAAATCGCGGAGTCCGAGCGCGTGGCGACGGTTTCGGCCGCCGAGGCGATCCGCGCGGCCGGAATGCCCGCCCCCATCGTCTCGGTCGGCTCCAGCCCCACCCTGCTCCATGCCCGGCATCTCGAAGGCGTGACGGAGGTCCGCGCCGGCGTGGCCCTGTTCTGGGACCTGGCGCAGATGTCGCGCGGGATGTGCGGGTGGGACGACCTGGCGCTCTCCGTGCTCTCCACCGTCATCGGTCACAACCGGGCGACCCGGTCTCTGGTGCTGGATGCGGGGGCGCTGGCACTCTCGAAGGATGTGACGGCCAATGCCTTCGCGCCCGAGACAGCCTATGGGACGCTGGGCGACGCGGAGACGGGGGCGGCGCTGCCGCTGCATGTCACCGCCGCCTACCAGGAACATGGGATGGTGCCGCTACCCGATGAATCCTGGTTCGAGCGCCTGCCGGTGGGCAGCCTCGTCCGCGTCTATCCGAACCATGCCTGCCTCACGGCCGCGGGAGGTTATGGGGCCTATGAGGTGCTGGACGGAACAGGAAGCACGGTCGCACGCTGGGCGCGTGTCGATGGGTGGCACTGAGGGCTAGGCGCGGGCATGCCGGCTGCCCACCTTGCCGGCATGTCGCATGCTGAACAGACCCGAACAGAAACCGACTCCCTCGGCACGATCGAGATCGCGGCCGACCGGCTCTGGGGGCCGCAGACCGAGCGGGCGCGACGATTGTTCAGGATCGGGTCGGAAGTCTTCCCGCCCGCGCTGATCCGGGCCGTGGGCCTGCAGAAGCAGGCGGCCGCCGAGGC
>DATCMG010000393.1:0-6188 GCA_036563555.1 Roseomonas sp.
CGATTATTTTGCAACGGTTTACGAGGGGCAGATTTGAAATACCTGCTGGACCGTAACATTTCCCGACGCCGAAGCAGTGGATCGGAGCCGGCAACTGGGTGTCCTTAAGCGCAGTCGCTCAGCCACGGCGCTCGGAGATGCCGCCCAAAGCTTCGCGCGCCGGCCGAAGCGGGCCCGGTGCCGCGAGGGGGATCGCCATCATGCGATAGGCGTCCAATCCCCGCCCCCGCTCTGCCATGGCCGAATTGGCGCCGCTGGAAGGAAGGCGGATGACCTGGGGTGGGGGGCTTCCTCCGCGCAGCCCCATGGCGACGGCCGGAGCCATTACGGGCAGAGTTGCGCTGGGCCGGGGTGCCGCAGCCGCCCAGCCCGGCTGCCATGCCGGTGCCACGCTCGCCAGGCGCTGCTCTTCCGGCCAACGCAGCGCGACCTGGGCGCGATAGGCCTCGGCGCGGGCCGGGGTCTGGCTGTGGTAGTGGCCAGCGGACGTCATCCAGTCGCCCCGGGTCGCCTGCAACTCCTTCAGGAAGCGGGCGGCATAGCGGGCATTGGCCAGGGGATCGAAGGCCTCCTCGATGGAAGAGAAGGCGTTGGGATGATGGTGCAGGTTGATCTGCATGCACCCGACATCGATCAGCCGCATGCCACCGGCGCGGAGCTGCCGGGCCTCGGCAACGGCTTCCGTCTTGCCGGGGAAGAATTTGCCGGCCCCTTCGGCGTTCATGGTCCAGGGCCAGGGGCCAGTCTCGCCCGTCGCCGGGTCGCGGCGTCCGGATTCAACCCGGCCGATGGCGGCGAGAAGCCCAGAAGGAAGCCCGTATTCCCGCTCCGCCGAGGCGATCGCGGCGCGGCAGAGCGCCGTGGGCGAGGGCTGGGCCAGGGCCAGGCCGGGAAGGAAAAGGGCAAGGATCGCGAGGAGGCGCATGGTCTTGCCTCCCCAAGTCCCATGCCAGCAGCCATCGCTTTTCCGTGATGGTGCAATGCAAAAAGAGGCTTGCACGAACGGGGGTGGAACCTTAAGTTGTGCATCGCAGCAACGCGATGTTGTCGCGCTGCTGTTTTCTTGGACGTTTCCTCCCTAAACTCGGCGGTGCCTCTGGCACCGCCTCTTTTTTTGCCTTGATGCCTGGAACCGCCAGGCATCGCGCCCGGCCCGCGGGCAGGGGTCAGGGGCGCAGGAAGGACCAGTCCTCGGCCACGAGCCGGGTCACCAGCCGGTCCATATCGGCGCGGAGGCTCACCAGCCCCGGCAGGCGCTGGATGCGCCGCTCATCCATATAGAGGCTGCGCGCGATCTCGAGCTGGATGACGTGCACACCCTCTCTCGGGCGCCCGTAATGGCGCGTGACATAGCCGCCGGCATAGGGATCGTTTCGCCGGAGCCGGTAGCCCAGGGCGCCCAGGGATTCCTCCAGCAGGCGCGTCGCGCGCGGGGCAGCGGCGGTGCCATGGGCATCGCCCAGGATCATGTCGGCCACCCGGCCCGGCTCGCCGGGCAGGGAGGGCATGGAGTGGCAGTCGATCAGCAGGCAGCAGCCGAAGCGCCGCAACGTCTCGTCGATCAGGCTCCCGAGGGCGGCGTGATAGGGTTCCCAGAGGGCGCGGATACGGTCCGCGGCCTCCTCGAAGGAGAGGCGGCGGCGATAGACGGCCTCGCCGCTCGCAACCACGCGCGCGATGGTGCCGAGCCCGGCGCCGACGCGGGGGGAGGCGCTGTTGACGAAATCCGGCAGCGGCCCGTCGAACATGCCGGGATCCAGCTCCCAGGGCTCGCGGTTCGCATCGCAATAGACGCGGGGGAAGGTCGCGGCGAGCAGCGGCGCCCCGCGCGCGGGCGCGCCGGCGAAAAGCTCCTCCACGAAGCCGTCCTCGGAGCGGCGCAACGCTACCGGATCCAGCCGGCTCTCCGCCAGGAAGGCGGCGGGATAGTGCCGGCCCGAATGCGGCGAGGCGAGGATGATCGGCGCGGTCTGCACCCTCGGCCGTTCCAGCAGGAAGGGCGGGGGGGCGTCGGTCTCGGCGGGGGCGTGGATCGGAAGGTCCATTCCCCTCCTGAATCACCACAGCCGCGCGCGCCTGTCACCTGCGATGGCGAAAGCACCCCATCCGGGCTTGTCGTGCCGCGGGGAGCGCGCTAAAGGGGCCGCCCCGAAGCGATGCGTCGGGTCCCGGCAGATGGGCGCATAGCTCAGCGGGAGAGCACCTCCCTGACACGGAGGGGGTCACAGGTTCAATCCCTGTTGCGCCCACCATCTGCCTGAGTTTCAACGAATTTTTGGCTTTGCCTCGACCCCGTCAGGGTGCGCGCCCTATAATGGCGCGATGCGAGACCATCCTCTTCCGGCAGCGGCCTGACCCGTGTTGGACAGCTTCGACCCCCCCGGCGAACTCCTTCCGCCCGACGCCGTGATCTGGGCCTTCCGCCTTCTGCTGGGCCGTGAGCCCGGCGAGTCCGAGATCGAGACGCATCGCCGGCACCCTTCGCCCGAGGCTTTGCGCCGCGCCCTGATGCCCGGCGGCTATGCGGCGCCGCTCTGGCTTCTCTCGCCCCCCTCTTCGCCGCGCATTCCCTGGCGCTTCGAACCGCCGCGCCTCTCGCATCCCGTGAACCAGCTCTGCACGGCCTCACAATTCGACGAGCCGGATTATGCGGCCTGGTGCGCCACGATCGGCGAAGCACCGCGACCCCACCGCAAGCAATGGGAGTTCTGCTGGATCCTGGCGGCGCTTCGGGCGGCAAATGCCATCCGGCCTGGGGCCCGCGCCCTCGGCTTCGGGGTGGGGACGGAGCCGCTTCCGGCCATGCTGGCAGCGCATGGCGTGGAGGTGGTCGCGACCGACGCCCCGGTGGAGCTGATCGCCGGTCAGGGCTGGCAGAGCACGAATGAGCACGCGGCGGGGCTGATGCAACTTCACCGCCCGGCGCTGCTGGATGAGGAGACCTTTCGCGCGCGGGTGAGCTTCCGCCCCGTGGACATGAATGCGATCCCGCCGGACCTGCGCGGCTTCGATGCCTGCTGGTCCTCCTGCTGCTTCGAGCATCTGGGCGGCATCGCCCAGGGGCTCGACTTCGTGGAGAACAGCCTGGAGACGCTGCGCCCCGGCGGCGTGGCCGTGCACACCACCGAGTTCAACCTCGGCTCCAACGAGGAAACGCTGGAGACGCCGGGCCTCTCCTATTTCCGCCGCTGCGATATCGAGGCGCTGCTCGACCGGCTGGCGGCGCGTGGCCACAGTGTGTGGCCGCTGAACCTGCATCCCGGCGATTCACCGCTGGACGCCTATATCGACACGCCGCCCTACGCCCTGCCGCATCTGAAGCTGGAGGCGCTGGGGCAGATCAGCACCTCCATCGGCATCGTGGTGCAGCGCGCGCGCTGAGCCTCAGCCCACCCGCACCAGCACATGCCGCTTGCGGCCGGCGGAGAGCTTCGCCGCGCCCTCGCGCAGATCGGCCTGCGTCACCTCGCGCGCGAGGTCCGTCACCACCTCGTCGTTCAGGCGCAGGCCGGACTGGCCGACCAGCCGCCGTGCCTCGCCCTTGCTGGCGGCGAGGCCCGCCGCGACCGCGAGGTCGAGCAGGCTCGCGGGCAGGGAGGCGCTGATGCCCGGCAGCGTCTCCGCCGCCTGCCCCTGCTCGAAGGTGGCGCGGGCGGTTTCGGCGGCGGCCCCCGCGGCCTCGCGCCCATGCAGCAGGGCGGTCGCCTCGGTGGCGAGGATCTTCTTCGCCTCGTTCACCTCCGCGCCCTGAAGGCCGGCAAGGCGCTCGGCCTCGGCGATCGGCATCTCGGTGAAGAGGCGGAGGAAGCGGCCGACATCGGCATCCTCCGTGTTCCGCCAGAACTGCCAGTAGTCATAGGGAGAGAGGCGGTCGGGATTCAGCCACACCGCCCCCGCGGCGGTCTTGCCCATCTTGGCGCCGGAGGCGGTGGCGAGCAGCGGCGTGGTGGCGCCGAAAACCTCGGCCCCGTCGATGCGGCGGTTCAGCTCCACGCCCATGACGATGTTCCCCCACTGGTCGCTGCCGCCCATTTGCAGCGCGACCCCATGGCGGCGGCGCAGCTCCAGGAAGTCGTAGGACTGGAGCAGCATGTAGTTGAATTCGAGGAAGGACAGCGGCTGGTCGCGATCGAGGCGAAGGCGGACGCTGTCCATGGTCAGCATGCGGTTGACGCTGAAATGGCGCCCGACATCGCGCAGGAAGGGAATGTAGGCGAGGCCGTCCAGCCAGGCGGCATTGTCAAGCATCACGGCATCCGAGGCGCCGTCGCCGAAGGTCAGGAAGGAGGCGAAGGTGCGGCGGATGCCGATTTTGTTCGTCTCGATCTGCTCATTGGTCAGGAGTTGGCGGCCCTCGTCGCGGCCCGAGGGGTCGCCGATCTTCGTCGTGCCGCCGCCGAGCAGCGCCACGGGCTTGTGGCCGGTCTTCTGCAGCAGGCGCAGCAGCATGATCGGCAGGAGATGGCCGACATGCAGGCTGTCCGCCGTGCAGTCGAAGCCGACATAGGCCGGGAGCACGCCCTGGGCCATGCGGGCGGAGAGGGCGTCCTCGTCCGTCACCTGGTGGATATAGCCGCGCTGGCGGGCGAGATGCAGGAAGTCGTTCGTTTCGGTGGGCATGGAAAGGTTGCTCGGGCCTTGCAAAGCGCCTCGCGCCTAGCACAAGTGCCGCCATGCTGCGAACCATTGGGCTGATGAGCGGAACCTCGCTGGACGGGGTGGATGCTGCCTATGTCGAGACGGATGGGGAGCGGATCGGCCGCTTCGGCCCTTCCGTGACCATTCCCTATCCGCCCGCCCTGCGGCGGAGCCTGCGCGCCCTGCTGGACGCGGCCCCCGGGCTGCATGCCGCGGGGCGGCTGGCCGAGGACCCGGCCCTGCTGGATTGCGCGCGCCGCCTGACGGAACACCATGTCGAGGCCGTGGAGAAGCTGGGCATGCCGGCCGACCTGATCGGCTTCCACGGCCAGACTATCCTGCACCGGCCCGCGACGCGGCCCGGCGAGCAGGGCCACACCTGGCAGATCGGCGAACCCGCCCTGCTGGCGCGCTACACCAGGATCGAGGTCGTCCATGATTTCCGCTCCGCCGATGTGGCGGCCGGCGGGCAGGGGGCGCCGCTGGTGCCGGTATTTCACCGGGTCCTGGCGGAATCATTGCCGAAGCCGGTTGCGATCCTGAACCTCGGCGGCGTGGGCAACGTCACCTGGATCGGACCGGATGGCGAGCTGATGGCCTTCGACACCGGCCCGGCGAACGGGCCGCTGGACGATTGGGCGCGGCGCTCCCTCGGCCGGGATTACGACCGGGACGGGGAGCTCGCCCTGGCGGGGCAGGCGGATGGGGCGGTGCTGGGGCGGCTCATGGCCCATCCCTACATGTCCGCCCCGCCGCCCAAATCACTCGACCGGCTGGATTTCGACCAGGCGCTGCGGGACTCCGGGGTTGGGGAGCTGTCGCCCGCCGATGGTGCGGCGACGCTGGCGGCCTTTTGCGCGGTCTGCGTCGGTGCCGCCATCCGGCACTTCCCCGATCCGCCGGCCCAGTGGCTCGTCGCGGGCGGGGGGCGGCGCAACCCGGCGCTGATGAAGGCGCTGGCCGGCATGCTCGAAGCCCCGGTGCGCCCGGTGGAGGTGGTGGGCTGGGATGGCGATGCGCTGGAGGCCCAGGCCTTCGGCGTGCTGGCCGCGCGCGTGGCGCGCAACCTGCCGCTGACCTTCCCGGGCACGACCGGCGCCCCCCATCCCCTGACCGGAGGCCGGCGGGTTCCGGCTCATGCCTGAAACGCAGAGGGGGCGGCGCCCCTGCGGACGCCGCCCCCTCCCCATATCGATCAGGCCTCGATCAGTCGGCCGCCATGGACATGCGCGCGCGGTTCAGCACCGTCATCACATGGTCCTGCGTTGCCTCGGCCACCTTCTCCGTCTGCTCCGGCGTGAAGACATGGCTGGCGCCGGGCATGGTCCGGTAGTCGATCTTGATGCCCTTCTGGGTGTTCAGCTTGTCCACCAGCTTCCGGACGGAAGGCTCGGGCACCAGCTCGTCCGCCTCGCCGTGCAGGATGAGGCCGGAGCAGGGGCAAGGGGCCAGGAAGCCGAAGTCGTAATGGCTGGCGGGCGCCGCGATGGACACGAAACCACCCATCTCCGGCCGCCGCATCAGCACCTGCATGCCGACATAGGCGCCGA
>DATCMG010000395.1:0-3711 GCA_036563555.1 Roseomonas sp.
CGATCCTGCACCTGATCGCGCGCAAGCTCACCGACCGGTCGGACCTGCTGGACAGGCTCGGGCAGGTGGACGGCGCCAAGGCGGGCTGGGGCCGGCTGCTCGGGCATGCGGATGAGGTGCGTAGGCCTGAGCCGGGCTCACAGCGACATCAGGTGAGGACGCCACCGAGTCGGGACTTCCGCTAAGCGCCCACACCGGACGTGTGGCGAAGGCCCCACCGAGCTCGAAAGCGGACGTTTAGAGCGCACCGCTTTGTCAGAAAGCATAGGACTGGGCACCAGCTCATTGCCTGCGCTCTCATCAGACCGGCGGGTGGGGTGAGTGTCAGTTGCCCGCCGGCTTACTCGGGAACGACCAGCGCCTGAGGCGCGGCCTGCTTAACCCGCGTCTCCAACCATTGCCGGGCGCGGTGCACGTGGCTCATCACATCCTCCAGGACCGTTTCCATGTCCTTGTCCCGCAGCCCCATCGCCGCCTGGTGGAGGATGGTCGCCGAGACGAGGCTCTCATTGGCGAGCAGGACGAGGTCGTGCAGGTCGCGGACCAGGCCGAAGCCCGTGGACTCCGCGCGCTTTTGCACCAGGACGCGCTCGAGCCGCTTCGGCTCCCCTTCCTGCTCGCGGCCGTAGCGGGCCAGTAAGGGTTCCAGGCGGGCAACCGCCTCGCGAGACCATTCGGCGAAGAGGGCGCACTCCTCCTCGATGTCCGGCACCTTGGGGTGGTTAGAGCGAACCTGGTCGCAGGCTACGGCGAACATTTCCTCGCTGGCCTGAAGCAGGCCGAGATAATCGGCGAGATGAGCCCGTGGCGGCTTCACGGTTTCGGAGATGGCCTTCGCGCCGGACTTGACTGCCTGCCCGACGGCGCCGAGCAGCCCCCCACCGCGCTCCGCGGAATCCAGATCCTCGGGCTGCGGGGTTCGTGGGGAGGCCACGCGCTCGACTTTCACTGCCGCATACTTGTAATGCGGCTGCTTGCTGACCGGATCCCAGGCGAAAAGGGTCAATTCGTTCGCCGCGCGTGCCCGGCCCGGCTCGTCCCAGTAACCGTAGTGGAAGGGGACGAAGAGGTGCCCGGCGTGGATCGGCGCGATGCGCGCGGGAGCCTCCAACGAGCCGCGCCGCGAGGTCACGCGGAGCATGTCACCTTCCGCGACCCCGAGCCGTGCCGCGTCATTCTCCGAAATTTCCACGAAAGCTTCGGGTTCGGCCTGCACCAGTTCGCGCGCGCGACCGGTCTTGGTGCGGGTGTGGAAGTGGTGTGTCACGCGCCCGGTCGTCACCAGGAAGGGATATTCGGCATCGGGTGCCTCGGGCAGCGGGCGGTAATGCACCGATTTCAGAAAGGCCCGTCCTGCGGGCTGCTTCGCCCGGTATTCGGTTGGCGTGATCACGGCGCCGGTCTGAAGGTCGTGCCCGTAATCCTCGCAAAGGGCCGGATCCGTTGGAAACCGGTGGTCCGTGTAGATGCGCGGGCTTCCGTCCGGATGCTCCGCGTTACAGGGCCAGGGGATACCGGAGCCGCCCGTCAGCTTGGCATAGCTCAGGCCGGTATAGTCGCAGGGGCGGCCGCGCGTGCATTCCTTCCAGGCCTCGAAGGCTTCTTCGGGCGTGCTCCACTTCACCAGGGGCGCGCCGTCCCGGTCACGAAAGTCCATGCGCCGCGCGTAGTCGAGGAAGATGCCGAGGTCGGACCGTGCCTCTCCGGGCGGGTTGATCGCCTTGTGGGAAATATGGACGGTGCGATCCACATTCGTGAATGTGCCCGTCTTTTCGCCCCAAATCGTCGTGGGAAGCACGACATCGGCGAGGGCCGCCGTTTCGGTCATGAAGGCGTCCTGCACCACGACGAAGAGTTCGGGCTTCTCAAGGATCTTCCGGATGCGGTCGAGATCGGGCAACGAGACGGCCGGGTTCGTCGCCTGGATCCACAACATGTGGAGCGTGCCGGTCTCGGCATAGTGGAAGATCTCCATCGCATGGGTCGGGGGCGCCCAATGCGGGATGATCCCCGGGTCCACCCTCCAGAGGCGCGCGAGATCCTCGATGTGCTGAGGGTTGTCCCAGTTGCGGAAGCCGGGCAGGTCGCCGTCCGCGCCGCATTCGCGCGTGTTCTGCGCCGTGGGCTGGCCGTTCATCTGGAGGATACCGCAGCCCGGCCGCCCGATCATGCCGCGGATGAGACTGATGTTGTTGACCGCGCAGGCCGCCGCGGTCGCCTGGTTCGACTGGTAGACACCCTGGAGACAGGTGGAAAGAAGGGTCGGCGCCTCACCGATGATGCGCGCGGCCTGCTCCAGATCTCCGGCCGGAACGCCCGTGATCTCCTCGACCCGGGCCGGCGGGTAGTCCGCCACGACCTTCTCCAGCTCCTCGAAGCCCAGGGTATGGTCGGCGACGAAGCGGCGGTCCACATGCCCATTCCGGATGAGGAGGTGCAAAAGGCCGTTGAGCAGCGCCAGGTTCGTTCCGACGCGCGGCGAGAGCCAGAGGTCGGCCTCCCGCGCGGTCATCGTGCGGCGCGGGTCCACCACGACGAGGCGTGGCGGCTTCGGCCCGCGTCGGCGATCCAGCATCCGCGACCACAGGACCGTGTCCGTCGCCGCGATGTTGTGGCCGACCAGGAAAAGGCAGTCGGTGACGTCGACATCGTAGTAGGAGCCGGGCTGTCCGTCAGAGCCGAAGGTCTCTTTCAGGGCCTGCGCCGCCGTTGCGGTGCACAGCCGCGTGTTGCCGTCCATGTGGGACGTGCCGATGCCCGCCTTTCCGATGATCGCGAGCGTATAGTACTCCTCCAGCATCAGCTGGCCGCTGGTGTAGAAACCGATGCCACCGGCGCCATAGCGTTCCATGATCTCGCGCGTCCGCCGGACGATCAGCCCCATCGCCTCGTCCCAGGTGGCCTCGTGCAACCGGCCAGCGCGGCGGACCAGCGGCTTCGTCAGGCGGTCCGGACTGTTGTTGGCTTCCCAGCCATGCAGGCCTTTCGGCCCCAGGCGGCCACGATTGACCTCGTCCTGTGCCCGGCCCCGCACACCGATAATCCGCCCGTCCCGGACGCCGATATCGACACCGCAGCCATTGGAGCAGAGGACACAAGCCGACTGGACCCAGCGCTCCGGCTCCTCAGTCGTTCGCACGTCCACGCGAATGGGCCAAGCACCTTCCCCAGAGTAGGGAGTGCGGTCGCCCCAGATGTCCTGGATGCTGTCTCGCGTTTCTGTCATCTTCGGACCACCTGCCGTCAGCCATCATCAATCCTGAGAAGCTGAACGGGTTTCATGGCAGCCGCTTCTGGACCAGTGGGGCCATGATGCCGGTGCTGGGCAAGGACGGCCTTCGGGCAGGCAGTCATAGGTCACCAGCTTGCCAGGGAGGGCAGCTTTGACCGTTCGGCTTTTAGAAGCGGATGTTCCGCTCTCGGCCAGGTTTGGCCGTTGAGCATGCCCAATGTCGTGCTGAGGACTGGCGCAGCCTTCTCACAACGAGCTGCCAGGTCTTCAGCGCGGTGCCAAGCCCATGGTCAGAGGATTCAGGCCCCACAGGGTCGTACTCTCGGCTGGCCCCGCCCGGATTGTACGCTCGACCTACTCCATGCGGGCGCCGGACAACTCCACCATCTCCTTCCACATCGGGCGCTCACGATCCATGCGCTCCCGCGCGCCGGCCGGTGTGGTCGCCAGGGCCTGCCCGCCCGCGAGGAGGAAGCGCT
>DATCMG010000402.1:0-12390 GCA_036563555.1 Roseomonas sp.
GCCCACGCGCCTCTTCCGCGCCGGCGAACGGAACGAGGGCCTCGTCGAGATCCTGACGGCCAATGTCCGCATCCCCGGGCCTGTCATGGGCGACCTGGAGGCCCAGGTGGTGGCAAACGAGGTTGCGGTTCGGCGCCTTGCAGAATTCCTGGACGATACGGGCCTGGACGATCTGCAGGGCCTTTCGGAGGCGCTGCAGGAGCGGGCGGATCTGGCCATGCGCCGAGCCATCGCGGAGGTGCCGGATGGCGTCTACCACGCAACCCTGGATGCGGATGGCTTTGACGAGCAGAAGACGCATATCTCCTGCAGCGTGACCGTGACCGGCGAGCGGATGCATATCGACTTTGATGGCACCTCGCCGCAGATCGACCGCGGCATCAACTGCGTGCTGAATTATACCCACGCCTATTCCGTTTATCCTGTGAAATGCGCGCTCGATCCCTTCACACCGCGCAATGAGGGTTCCTATCGCGCCATTACCGTAGACGCACCCGAGGGCTCCATCCTCAATCCACGCTTTCCCGCGCCCTGCAGCGCCCGGCAGCTCACGGGCCATCTGCTGGCCGGCGTCATCTACGAAGCCTTGGCCGAGGTGCTGCCGGAACGGGTCATGGCCGAGAGCGGCGGCGCCCCCACCATGCGTGCGCTGTTCAGCGGTCTGGATCACGCGGGGGACCGCTTTTCCCAGGTGCTCTTTGCCAGCGGCGGCATGGGTGCCTGCCCACATCGCGATGGGCTGCCCACCACCGCCTTCCCCACCAATGTCGGCGCTGGCTCGATCGAAGCCTATGAGAGCGTCGCGCCGCTGCTGGTTTGGCGGAAGCAGCTCCGCCCGGATTCCGGCGGCGCGGGACGGTTCAGGGGCGGGCTTGGGCAGGAGGTGGAAATCGAGGTGCGCACCCCCGCACCGGTACGCCTCTCCCTGCTGTCGGACCGGCGCGACCATCCGGCCAAGGGTCTGCTGGGTGGGTTGCCCGGCGCACCCGCGGTGATCGAGATCGACGACGGGACGCGCCCTCATCCGAAGTCCCGCACCAGTGTCGCATCCGGCCGGCGCGTGAGGCTGCTCTATGCGGGCGGCGGCGGCTTCGGCGATCCGCGCCGGCGGGACCGCAAGGCGATCGAGGCGGATCTACGCAACGGCTACGTCACGGAAGCCGCTGCGAAGCGCGACTATGGGGTGGAATAAGGGCATGGGCGGCACTGCAACCGCGCGTATCGGCGTCGATGTCGGGGGCACTTTCACCGATTTCGTGCTGCATGATCCGGCCCGCGACCTGGTTGCCACCGGGAAGCGGCTGACCACGCCGGATGACCCGAGTGAGGCCATCGTCGCCGGCATACAGCGCCTGTTGCAGGAGACGGGCCTCACCCCGGGTGACCTGCACAGCATCGTGCACGGAACCACGCTCGTAACCAACACGATCATCGAGCGCACGGGGGCCTGCGTCGGGCTGCTGACCACGGCCGGGTTCCGCGACGTGATCGAGATCGGGCGCGAGACGCGCTACGACCTCTATGACCTCTTCCTGGAGGCACCGCCGACGCTGGTGCCACGCCATCGCAGGCTGGAGATCCCCGAGCGCATCGATAACTCGGGCCAGGTTCTACTGCCCCTGGACGAAGCCGCCGTGCGCGAAGCCGCCCGGAGGTTGGTGGAGAAGGAGGGGATCGAGGCGCTGGCCATCGGGTTCCTCCACTCCTACCGGGACGGCCGGCATGAGCTCCGGGCGGCCGAGGTCCTGCGCGATCTCTATCCGGATCTGCCCGTCTCCCTCTCATCACGCGTCGCGCCGGAGATCCGTGAGTTCGAACGCACGAGCACGGCCTGCGCCAATGCCTATGTGCAGCCCTTGATGCGCCGCTACCTCGACAAGCTGGAGGCGACGCTGACCTCGCTGGGTTTCACGGGGCGTCTGCACATCATGCTGTCGGGAGGCGGTGTCGCCTCCGTGCGGGATGCGAAAGACTACCCAATCCGGCTGATCGAATCCGGGCCCGCGGCGGGTGCCATGGCAGCCTCCTTCCTGGCGAGGCTTGCGGGGCTGGACCATGTCGTTTCCTTCGACATGGGCGGCACGACGGCGAAGATGTGCCTGGTCGAGAATGCGACTCCGGACCGGAAGTTCGACTTCGAGGCCGGGCGTGTGCGCCGCTTCCAGAAGGGATCCGGCCTGCCGCTGAAAGTTTCAGTGGTGGACATGATCGAGATCGGCGCAGGGGGCGGCAGTATTGCGCGCGTCGATCCCGGGTCCGGCCTGATGAAGGTTGGCCCACGCAGCGCCGGCGCCAAACCGGGGCCGATCTGCTACGGCCGCGGCGGCACGGAACCGACGGTCACGGATTCGGACCTCGTTCTCGGCCGTCTCGATCCGTCCTACTTCCTGGGCGGCGAGATGACGCTCGACGTGCGGGCCGTGCAGGATACGATCGGGCGAGGCGTCGCCAAAGGCCTGAACGTGCCGCGCGACACCGCCTCCCTCGGCATCCGCCGCATCGTGGACGAGACCATGGCGGCTGCGACGCGGATGCATCTGGCGGAGAAGGGGCGGGACCCGCGCCGTTACACGCTGATCGCCTTCGGCGGCGCCGGGCCGGTGCATGCCTACGACCTTGCGCGGCTGCTGAAGATGCGCCGTCTGGTCGTGCCGCTCGGGGCCGGCGTGGCTTCTGCCCTGGGATTCCTCGTGGCGCCGCCTGCGATCGACCTGGTCCGGAGCCATGTGGGGCGGCTGGAGCGACTGGACTGGACCAGGGTGAACGCGCTTCTGGCGGAAATGGTGGAGGAGGGGAGGGAGTTGCTGCTGGAGACGGGCGCGGCGCCTGAGGAAATCCGCGCCATCCCGGCCGCCGATATGCGCCATGTCGGGCAGGGTTTCGAGATTCCAGTGAAGCTGCCAGGCATGAAGCTTTCTGCCACCGATTTGCCGGCGATCAGGGATGCCTTCTTCGCCTCCTATCGCGAGCGGTTTGGCCGGGCGACCGAGGAACTGCCGATCGAGGCGCTGACCTGGCGTGTCGCCTGCATTGCCCCGGGCCGTGACATCCGCATGGAGCGCGCCGGCACCCGGGATGGCTTCACCGATGCCACGCGCGCCATCCGCGGGAAGCGGGAGGTTCTCTTCGAGGGCGCGGGCTGGCTACCCTGCACCGTCTATGACCGATACGCTCTGGCGCCGGGCGCCAACTTTGAAGGGCCGGCCCTGGTGGAAGAGCGTGAATCAACCTGCGTCATCGGTCCAGGAGCCAAGGCAGCGGTGGACAGCTTCCGCAACCTGGTTGTGGAATTGCTCTGAGGCCAGGCTGAGCGACACGACAAGGCGCGCCGGAACGAAGCGCGACGAGAGGAGCGAGTAACAGTCAGGTCATCCGAACCAGCCGCCGGTTGCGGCGATTACGAGGTGGATCATGATGCTGGGTACCCGTCGTTCCCTGCTCGTCGCCGGCCTGGCCGGGCTTGGCGCCCGTGCCGCGTGGGCGCAGGACGCCTTCCCCACACGCCCGATCACCATGGTGATCCCCTGGGCAGCAGGAGGCTCGACCGACACGCTCGGCCGCGTTCTGGCACAGTTCATGTCGGCCGATCTCGGCCAGCCAATCGTGGTCGAGAACCGTGGTGGCGCCTCCGGCACGGTGGGCCATGCCTATGTCGCGCGGTCGCGGCCGGATGGCTACACCATCCTGCTGGCGACCAACAGCACCTACGCCATCGCACCGCATCTGATGCGCGGCCTGCCTTATGAAAACCGCGCTTCCTTTGCCGGCGTCAGCCTGGTGGCGCGCAGCGCGCAGGCCTTCTGCGTGCATCCCTCCGTAGCCGTGAACAGCCTTGGTGACTTCCTGGCGTATCTGCGGGCGCGGCCGGGCGAGATCTCCTTCTCCTCAGCCGGGATCGGCGCGAGCAGCCATCTGGCAACTGAGCTGTTCATGGCCATGACGCAGACCCGCATGCTCCATGTGCCCTATCGCGGTGGCGGGCCTTCCGCACAGGGGTTGCTGGCAGGGGAGGTGGGGTGCTCCTTCGTGGATCTCGTCACCGCTCTGCCCTTTCGTCAAACCGGGCAGATCAAGCTCCTTGGCGTCAGCACGGCACAGCGGTCGGAACTGGCGCCAGATGTGCCGACCCTGGCCGAAAGCGGGGTGCCCGGCTTCGAATCCTCCACTGATTGCGCGATGCTGCTGCCGGCCGGAACGCCGTCCTCCATTGCCGACCGCATCGGGGCTTCCTTGCGCCGCGCCCTGGCGGACGCGGAAACCCGGCGCAAGGTGATTGCCCTGGGCATCGAGCCGGTCGGCAGCAATGCCGCGGAGTTTGCCACCTACTGGACCCACGAGATCGACAAATGGGGCGAGATCGTGCGAAGCCAGAACATAACTGCTGGCTGAGTCCAGGCATGCGGCAGGGAACGACATCCGCCATGATCACACGCCGCCTTGCGCTTACCGGGTTGGGCGCCGCGCCTTTCGC
Source organism: Roseomonas sp. (assembly GCA_036563555.1). Classification (GTDB taxonomy): domain Bacteria; phylum Pseudomonadota; class Alphaproteobacteria; order Acetobacterales; family Acetobacteraceae; genus Roseomonas. The sequence continues at coordinate 4,472 of DATCMG010000402.1, forward strand.
GCCAGCGGCCGCGCAGGCGCCGGCTTGGCCGAGCCGGCCCATCATCTTCACCATTCCCTTCCCGGCCGGTGGTTCGGCCGATCTGCTGGCACGGCTGCTGGCGGAGAAGATGGCGCCGCGGCTCAGCGCCAGCGCGCGCATGGTAGTGGAGAACCGCGCCGGCGCCGGAGGGACCATCGGCAGCGAATATGTGCGGCGGCAGCCGGCGGACGGATACGCGATCCTGCTGGCCACCCCCTCTACCCACGGCACCGTGCCGGCGCTGCAGCCGGACACCACGCCTTATGATCCCATCGCTGATTTTACGCCGATTGCCATCATGGGGCGGGCGCCGATAGCGCTCGCTGTGCCGAAGGACTCGTCATATCGGGATGCGGCGGCGCTGATCGCCGCGTTGCGCGCCGCGCCAGGCAAGGCGAGCTGGGGGAGCTCTGGCTCCGGCAGCGTCGGCCATTTGGCGGGTGAACTGATGGCGCTGCTCGCTGGCGGGTTGCAGGCGGAGCACATTCCCTATCGCGGCGGCTCGGGTGTGGCCGAGGCTCTCGCCAAGAGCGAGGTGCAGTATGCCTGGGAGCCTCTGGGCTCGCTGGCTGCCGGCGCCAGGGATGGGCTCTATCGCATCATCGCCGTTGGCAGCGCGGCGCGCCATCCGCTCTTCCCCGAGGTCGGGACGGTGCAGGAAGAAGGGCTGGCAGGCTTCGAGGCATCAACCTGGAATGTCATGGTCGGGCCGCGCGGCCTGCCGCCGGAAGTCGTGGCGCGGCTGAACGCGGCCGCGAACGCCTCCCTGGCTGAGGCGGAGGTACGCGAGCGCCTTGCCACCGCTGGCATCGATGCCGTGGCCGACAGCACGCCCGAGGCGACCGCCACCTTCCTGGCCGCAGAATACACGAAATACCGCGACATCGTCGCGCGGGCTCATCTGCGCCTGTCGCGCTGATCCAAACGACTGAGGCTTCCCCATGAGTGACCATCCCGCCGTCGCCGATCGGCTGAAGCGCATCTCACCGTCCCAGACCACGGCCATGCGCAAGCGCGCACAGGCCCTGAAGGCCGAGGGGCGCGACGTGCTTGCCATTTCTTCCGGTGAACCGGATTTCGACACGCCGCGCCACATCAGGGACGCCGGCATCGCCGCCATCGAACGGGGCGAGACGCGCTACACAGATACTGCCGGCACCCTCGCGCTCCGCCGCGCCGTCGCTGCGAAGTTCGAGCGGGACAACGGCATCACCTATGCGCCAGAGGAAATCATCGTCTCCACCGGCGGGAAGCAGGTGATCTACGACGCGATGATCGCGACGTTGAACCCGGGCGACGAGGTCATCATCCCCACCCCCTGCTGGGTCTCATACCCGGATATTGTCGGTCTGGCGGATGGAGTGCCGGTGCTGCTGTCCTGTGGACCGAACCAGGGCTTCAAGCTGACGCCAGCGCAGCTCGAGGCGGCGATCACGCCGCGCACCAAGTGGCTGGTGGTCAACACGCCATCCAACCCGACGGGCGCAACCTATAGCGCGGAGGAGCTGGCGGGTCTGGCGGAGGTCCTTTTGCGCCATCCTCAGGTGTTGGTTTTCACCGACGACATCTATGAGAAGCTGATCTTCGATGGCCGCCACTTCGCGACCTTTGCCCAGGTCGAGCCGCGGCTGCGGGAGCGCACGGTTACGATGAACGGCTGCTCCAAGGCCTACGCGATGACGGGCTGGCGCATCGGCTTCGCCGGGGCACCGCGCGGGCTCATCAACGCCATGGATAAGCTGCAGGGCCAGAGCACCTCGAACACCTGCTCCATTGCTCAGGCAGCGGCGATCGCGGCACTGACCGGCCCGCAGGGCGAGACAGAGTCGATGCGCCAAGCCTATGAGCGCCGGCGCAACATGGTCGTCGGCATGCTAAACGCAACACCGGGATTGCGTTGCCACATGCCAGAGGGAGCCTTCTACGCCTTTCCTGACATGACGGCCTGCCTGGGCCGCAGCACGCCGGCAGGCACGCAAATCGGAAGCGACTGGGACTTCGTCTTCGCCCTGCTGTCCGAGGGCGGGGTGGCGACGGTGCATGGCTCCGCCTTCATGTTCCCTGGCCATTTCCGCATCAGCTTCGCCGCATCCGACGCGGCGCTGGAGGAGGCCTGCCGCCGAATCCGGAACTTCTGCGAGGGATTGAACTGACGGCGGCGGGTGTTATCCCGCCCGAACGGCTGCACCGGCCAGTGCGCCAGTGCCCGCCGTCAGGGCTCATGAGACAGGCGGGGATGGTTGAAAGCCAAGGTTTGAAGGTCGGGCGATGCTCAGGATGTCGGTTTGAACGTCCGGTCCGGCCTAAAATCCTGCCCGCCCCCCAGAGTTCGCTGCAGGCGGCCGCTCTGGCGTCGGCGCCGCCTGGGGAATTCTTTGGACGCATTGTCCGCTTCTGGGAAGTCAACCGCGCCAGGCGAATGACCGAGATGGGCGCACAGCGGACAGGAGAGCCCCGAGCGATGTACGGCCCACGCCAGCTGACGTGGCCGGCCTCCCGCGATAAGGGGTGTTCACCACTCGTCAACGGTCGATGGTCGGTGTTGAACATGGGGGACCCGTCTGCCCATCGTCCCGTGGAACGGCCCCGCCGAGTGGCGAGCAGCCTCACCCCCCCCTTGCCAGGCAGATCCGGGCAGACCTACAAGTTGCAGCTGCTGACGACGCGATCAGGACAAGTCACCGGAAAAGTCTTTCTTGAACGGCGACGCCTGCTTTATCTGCCTAATTGAGCTCGGGTGCGTTCTCCTGGCATGGGTCAGACCACAGACAATTGGATTAGCGTGTTAGATCTGTTCCGGATCGGCATAGGCCCGTCCAGCTCCCACACCGTAGGGCCGATGATCGCCGCCGCGAGCTTCGCGACCGGCCTCCGCAAGGACTTCCCCGTGGAGCAGCTGCGGGTGGAGCTCTTCGGATCCCTTGCACTGACCGGCAAGGGTCACGCGACGGATGTCGCCATCATGCTTGGGCTGACCGGAGCCCGCCCCGACACGGTCGATCCCGATGAGGGTGCCTCCATTGTTGATGGGATACGAAGGCTGCGGCGGCTACCCCTGCCCGACGGACGACGCGTGCCGTTCGGGCCGGCAACCGACATCGTCTTTCTTCCCCGCGAGACGCTGCCTCGGCACCCGAACGCCCTTCGCATCACCGCCATCGCCGGTGGCCAGCCAGATGTTTCGCGCACTTACTACTCGATCGGGGGCGGCTTCGTCCTGGACGAGCACGGCGCGGCACTCGCCGAGTCGACCTCCTCTGCAGACGCGCCTGTGCCTCACCCGTTCAGCGACGCCGCCGAACTGCTCGCACATGCCGAAGCGGCCGGGCTCTCAATCGCGGAACTCATGTGGGCGAACGAGACCAGCCTGCGAAACCCGTCCGACGTATCGGCCGGCATCGCCCGGATCTGGGCGGCCATGCAGGCCTGCACCGCGCGCGGCCTGCGTGGCGAGGGAGAGCTGCCCGGCGGCCTCCGCGTGCGGCGCCGCGCGCCGGCCCTTTGGCGCAAACTTGAGGCGCAGTCGCTCAGGAACGAGGCGGACCCGCTCCTGGCGATGGACTGGGTGAACCTCTGGGCGCTCGCGGTGAATGAGGAGAACGCCGGGGGTGGACGGGTCGTGACAGCCCCGACCAACGGCGCCGCCGGCATCATCCCAGCCGTGCTGCATTACTACGAACGCTTCGTGCCAGGCGCCGATGCCCGAGGGGTGCAAACCTTCCTTCTCGCCGCCGCCGCGATCGGCGCAATCATCAAGCGCAACGCGTCCATCTCCGGCGCGGAGGTGGGCTGCCAGGGCGAGGTTGGATCGGCCTGCGCGATGGCCGCAGCGGGGCTCGCGGCGGCGCTCGGTGGCACCAATGCCCAGGTCGAGAACGCCGCGGAGATCGGCCTTGAGCACAATCTCGGCCTGACCTGCGACCCTGTGGGCGGCCTCGTCCAGGTGCCATGTATCGAGCGCAACGCCATTGCCTCGGTCAAGGCGATCAACGCCGCAAGGCTCGCGCTGCATGGCGACGGGCGTCATCTGGTCAGCCTCGACCAGGCGGTCGCCACGATGCGGCAGACCGGCCGCGACATGTCACATAAGTACAAGGAAACCTCGCTTGGCGGCCTTGCCGTGAACGTCGTGGAATGTTGAGGCCCGAGCCTTGATGGTGGTGACGCGCCCAGCAAGGTCTCTCTGTGACCCATCTCGCCTATGTGGACTGCAGCAACCTGTTCATCGAGGGGCAGAAGGTCAGCGCCGTTGCCCGAGGCATCGCACGGCCGTCCGCGTCAGGGCTGAGGGGGCAACCAAGAAGGGGATGTTACCCGCTCGCGGTTTGCGTCATGTCCCGCGCGGCGAGCAGGCCGAAGGTTAGCCCGGAGGCAAGGGAGAAGCCCGTCTGATAGCCGGAGCCTGTCTCGGTACGAGCGGCGGCGTTGCCAACGGCATAAAGGCCGGGAATCGGCCGTCCCCGGACATGCATCACCCGCGCTGCCGTATCCGTCAGCAGACCGGCCGATGCCAATGCCGTCGGGTGCAGGCGGATGCCGTAAAAGGGCGGCTCCTCAATCGTACCGAGCGTCGTGCTCGGATTGAGGCGCGACAGCCCCCAGGGCGTAGCTCCACGGCCATACTCGCTGTCGACTCCTCGCCTGGCATCGGCGTTGAAGCTCTCCACCGTGGCCGTAAGCCCGTCCGGAGCAATCCCAAGCTCCGCGGCGAGAGCGGTGAGAGAAGCCGCTCGGGGTACCCATGCCGGAATAGCCGCCCCAGGTGGTCTTCCGCCGAATGAATGTGCCCTCGCATAGGCCGCGTCGAAAATGAGCCAGCAGGGCAGGTTGGGCTGCTCGCGGCGGCGGACATCGAACTCCCGCAGTCGGGGCGCTACGGCCTGAAAGAAGCTCTCATCGGCAAAGCGCCGGCCCGCGCGGTTGACGACGATGGTGTGCGGCGCAGGCAGCTCCTGCGTCCCGGAGAGGCGGCACATCGCCGTGCCGCCCGGCGCCTCCTCCGGGTTTCGGAAGCCTAGAAACAGGGACAGATTGTTGCCGATGACGTGCACGGCGGCACCGATCTCGGTCGCCATCACCAGGGCGTCGCCGGTCAGGCTTTCTGGAAACATAGATTGCCAGCCCGGCAGGGCCTCGAAGCGGTGAACAAGGTCGGGGTTGGACTCGTAGCCGCCGCTGGCGAGCACGACGCCGCGCCGCGTGGCAATGGTCTCGCCGTCAACTGTGACAACGCCCGTCACGCGCCCGTCCTCCACGGTCAGCCGCTCCGCCGCGGTGCTGGTGCGGATCATGACGCCGCGTTGGGCGGCGATGCGGACAAGCCAGCTCACCAGGGCGGCGCCGCTGCCCCGCACGCCCGGGCGGGCGCGCCCCGCCTCGGCGGCCGCCTCCCAGGTGGCCGGGCGGTTGGGGCCACCGAGCGCGACGGCCTCGCGCCCACCGAGGTAGCGGAGCGGGCCGGCCGGCAGCAGCACGCGGTCCCGGTGCTCGCCCAGGTCCTCCGCGTCGATCGGTGGCGTCTCGACCAGCCGGCCACCCGAGCTAGCACCCGGCGCCATGCCGTAGTGGTCGATCCGCGGGCTGAGGCGGAAGGGGATCCCGGCAGCTTCGAAGAATCGGAGCGCGCCGGGCGCCTCGGCCACGAAGGTCTCCATTCGCGCCGTGTCGATCCCGTCGGCGCCGACGTAGCGGAGATAGGCCTTCACGGCCTTGGGGCTGTCGGTGCCCCCGGCCGCGGCCTGCAGGTGATTGTCGCCGACCCAGAGCAGGCCGCTGGAGATGGCGGTGCCGCCACCCAGCCGGTCCGCTTTCTCCAGCACAAGACAGTCCAGGCCGAATTCGCGGGCCGCGATCGCCGTGGCCAGCCCGGCGCAGCCGGAGCCGACGACCACCATGTCAAAGCCTCGCACCGTCCGCTCGGCGGGGTTCATTGCGGACGGATCCCCGCGGCCTCGACCACTTGCCGCCACTTGACCGTCTCCTCGGCCAGCAGGCGCTCCGCCTCGGCCGGGGGTGTGCCGCCGGGCAAGCAAGCGATGGAGGCGAGGAAATCCTTCATGTCCGGAGAGGCCAGAGCCTTTGCCGCCTCGGCGTAGAGACGCTCTACGATAGGCGCAGGCGTGCCGCGTGGCACCGCGAGGCCGGACCAGTGCATCACATCGTAGCCCTGCATACCGGCCTCGGCGAAGGTCGGGACGTCGGGCAGGGAAGCCAGGCGCCCAGGGCCGCTGATCGCCAGTGGCCGCAGGAGCGTGGCGCCGCTGCCCATCGCCGCGCCTGGCGAGGCGAAGACGACGTCCACCTGCTTGGCCAGGAGTGCCGTGACCGCCTCCCCACCGCCACGATAGGGGACATGGAACAGTCGCACGCCTGCCGCCAGCTCATAGGCGGCCGTGGCGAAATGCACCGAGCTACCGACGCCGCCGCTGCCGTAGGTGATCTTCTCCGGCTGCCGCCGGGCGGCCTCAGTCAGGGACTGGAGGCTTGTGTAAGGCGAATCGCGGTGCACGGCAGCGATCACCGGCGTGAAGGCGCTGATGGTGATGAGCTGGAAAGCCTCAGTGTGATTGAAGGGCAGCCGGCTCACCAGAAACGGCATCAGGCCGTAGGTGCTATCGATTGCGAGCAAGGTGTAGCCGTCCGGCGCGGCACGGGCGGCTTCAGCCGCACCGATGCTGCCGCCCGCGCCCGAACGGTTCTCAACGATGACGCTTTGCCCCATCTGATCCGTGAGCTTCTGCGCCAGCTTGCGTGCAACGGTGTCGATCGCGCCTGTCGGCGCCCAGGCCACGATGAGGCGGATCGGGCGGGATGGGTATGGCGCCTGTGCCAAAACAATGCCCGGCGTAACGGGCAATGCAATGGCCGCAGCCAACATGACTCGGCGTGATCTGCGCATCTGGAAGTTCCCGTCCCGTCACCCGGGGGTCGGGCTGAGGCACCGTACCACCCGGGGACTTCTTGTTTCGTTGAGGCTGCGGCTGGTGCCAGGCCATGTCAACGAAGCCGAGGTGGAGGCTTCCTCCAGCAGCTACCGGGGCAGCCTCACAGCTACTTCGCCCGCGGCTTCCACCATGTTGGCCTCTTCAAGCACGTCGCCGGCCTTCTCGGCATGAGGGCCGGCCCTACCCGGCCGGGCCGTCGCGCCCGCCAGCGCGTCCGAGGGCAAGGAGGCCGAGCGGATCCTTCGGGATCTCGGCCTCCTGTCCGAAGGCGGGGCATGATGGTACTCAGGCACCCCTTACGCTGAAGCGTCCCTGGCCGCGAGCGGCCGCTACGCGGAGACCCGGATGACCAACACCGCCCGTTCAAAATTCCGGTTCCTCATGGTTCGGCACTTCACGCTGCCCGAGCACGTCCACGAGCGCTTCGGCATGAACGACCGCGCGCCGAAGGAGGCGATGCTGATGAACTATCAGCACCTCGCCCCTCTCCTCGAGGATGTCGACTGGGACTTCCACCCCGGCCCCATGGCCACGCATGGCGACGGGGACGGCTATCCCGAGACGCGCGAGGAGCTGGCCATCGTCGGGACAAACCGCCTGCCCGTGGTGCGCGAGGCCTGCGAGAGCGGGCGATACAACGCCATCATCCTTCTCGGCGGAGTGGACCCGGGCTTCTGGGAGGCGCGCGAGATCGCCCAACCCTATGGCGTGGTGGTAACGGCCAACGCCTTCGCCCAGATGCATGTCGCCTGCATGCTCGGCGCCCGCTTCAGCGTCCTCGACATCTCCGAGGGGCAGAGCGTCAAGATGGTGGACCTCATTCGCCTCTACGGCTTCGCCGACCGCTGCGCCTCGATCCGGGTGGTGGACTACCCCCTGCCGCGCAAGCCCTTCGACTACGGCCGCTCTACCCTCGACGAGCGCCGCGGCTGCGCCCGCGGCGCGCCGTCGCCG
>DATCMG010000410.1:0-5193 GCA_036563555.1 Roseomonas sp.
AAGGGCGGCGGTTCGGCCGCCGAGGCGGCGTCGGGTCAGCATGAATTGGTCTCCTCGCCAGCCTCGTTCCGGGCTGGTCTGGCACCCATACTGCCGGGCCAGGTGGGGCGCGTCACGCGTCGCCGACCGTCACCGTGACCGTTCCGGTCCCTTCGCAGCTGCGGCAGGGCTTGCCCTCCAGCATGCCGGAGCCGCCGCAGGCCGGGCAGGTGTTCTGCGCGGTCTGCGAGGCGTCCGGGCCGGTTTCATCGCCGGGGCGCGGCGTTCCGTCGGCGGCAGGCACGGACACCCCTTTGGAGTCGGAATTTCCGGTCATCGCAACACTCCCCAAGGGCTCGGCGGAGGGGGAACGCCCCCGGGCCGGGCGGCGTTGCGAAAGGCCGGGCGCATCAGTTCCGAGTAGAAGGGGGTTGGGGGATACCTCCCCCCGGCCTTTTGCTCGCGCCGCCTCCATCACCAGCAACGTCGCCCCCGCCGCCCCCGGCCGTCTCATGCCCTCCCGGCCGGTATTGGCCGAAGGGGCAGGATCGGCCTAGCCTTCCGTGGGACGGCGGATCGGCGCCGGGGCGAGGGGTTGGACTGCATGCTGCGACGTCGGGTCTGGTCCGGTTTGGTGCTTGGTGCGGCAATGGTCCTGGCGGCGCCGACGGTAAGGGCGCAGCCGGCATCGGGCACCCTGACCGTGGCGGTGGAATCACCCTTCGGGATCGACCCGCATTTCCTCTTCGTCGGCCCCAACATGGCTGCCGCCCGGCAGATCTATGACAGCGTCATCAACCGCGACTCCGAGAGCCGCTTCGTCCCGGGCCTGGTGGAATCCTGGGAGGCGCCGGACGAGACGACCTGGATCCTGAAGCTGCGCCGGGGAGTCACCTTCCAGGATGGCAGCCCCTTCACGGCCGAGGACATCGCTTTCTCGATCGCCCGCGTGACGGCGGTTCCGAACAATCCCGGGCCCTACATCTCCAACCTGCGCACGATTGCCTCCACCGAGGTGGTCGATCCCTACACCGTGCGGATCCGGACCGACCGGCCGAACCCCACGCTGATGGGCCAGCTGACCAACATCTTCGTCGTCTCCCACATCGCGGCGCGAGGGGATGGAACACCGGCCGGGGCCAGCACCGCCGATTTCAACAGCGGAAAGGCGGCCATCGGCACCGGCCCCTATCGCCTCGTGCAGATGCGCGGGTCGGAGGGCATGTCGCTGACGCGCAACCCGACCTATTGGGGCCCCGCGCCGGCCTATGAGAAGGTCGAGATCCGCGTCATCGGCAACGATGCCTCCCGCCTCGCGGCACTCCTCTCGGGCGATGTGGACCTGATCGAGAGCGTGCCGCCCGGCGATGTGGCGCGGCTGGAGCGTGAGCCCCGCGTGACGGTGTTCCGCCGCAACTCCGACCGCATCATGTATCTCATCCCGCATGTGGGCGCGGAGCGGCTGCCGATGCTGACCGATCCGGATGGCAAGCCGCTGCCGAACAACCCGCTGCGCGACGTGCGGGTGCGGCAGGCGCTGTCGATGGCGTTGGACCGCCCCGCACTGGCGGCCCGCGCCCTGGACGGGCAGGCCATCCCGACGGGGCAGATGGTGCCTCAGCAATTCGGCGCCTATGACCCGTCCTTCCCCGTGCCGCGCGCCGATCCGGAAGGCGCAAAGCGGCTTCTTGCGGAGGCCGGCTATCCCCGTGGCTTCGGCCTGACCATCGGCTGCTCCAACAACCGCTTCGTCAATGATGCGCGCGTCTGCCAGGCGGTGGGGCAGATGTTCACCCGCGCCGGATTCCAGGCGAAGGTGGAGACGATGCCGGGCAGCGTCTTCTTCCCGCGCACGGTGGAAGGCCGGAACGACTTCCCCGTGATCCTCTACGGGTTGTCGCTCTCCTCATCCCGCGATGCGAGCTACATCCTCTCCACCGCCGTGCACACGCGGAACGTGCGCGAGGCTTATGGGCAGGGAAATCGCGGCACCTTCTCGGAGCCGGAGATGGACCGCGCCATCCAGGCCGCCATCACGCGTTCCGACGAAGGGCGCGAGGACGGGCTGCGCCAGGTGATGCGCGCCGCCATCGACCGCGTGCCGATCATCCCGATGTACAACCAGGTCACGATTGTCGCCGGCAGGCGCGGCGTGATCTATGAGCCGCGCATGGATGAGCAGTTGCTCGCCCAGCAGGCAAGGCCCGCCGCCCCATGACCACAGCCGCATTGAGTGCCTCCGGCACGACAGCTCCGCGTGCCCCCGGCACGACAGCTCCGCGTGCCCCCGGCACGACAGCCCCGCATGCCCCCGGCACGACCCGCCCCCTCGTCTCCGGCCCGCGCCACGCGATCAGCGCGGGCCACTACCTCGCTACCGGGGCGGGGCTCGCCATTCTGGAAGCGGGCGGCAACGCCATCGATGCGGGTGTCGCGGCGGGCCTCGTGCTCGGCGTGGTGCAGCCGGACATCGTAAATTTTGGCGGCGTCGCCCCCATCATCATTCGCCGCGCCGATGGGCGGGTGGAGAGCATCGCGGGGCTCGGCCACTGGCCCATGTCCCTGCCACCCGACATCTTCATGCGCGAGCATGGCGGCAAGATGCCGCGCGGCGTGCTGCGCACTGTGGTGCCGGCGGCGCCCGACGCCTGGATCACGGCCCTGCAGCACCATGGCACCATGGGCTTCGCCGATGTGGCCGGGGCTGCCATCCGCTTCGCGGAGGAAGGCTTCCCCGTCTATCCCATGTTCGCGGAGAGCATCGCCTCCCACGCGAAGGATTACGCGGAGTTCCCGACCAACGCCGCGATCTTCCTGCCCGGCGGCAAACCGCATGCGGTGGGGGAGCTGTTCATCCAGAAGGACCTTGCCGCCACCATCCGCCACATGGCGGATGAGGACCGCCGCGCGGCCGCGAAGGGCGGGCGCGAGGCGGGGCTGGCCGCGGCGCACCACGCCTTCTACCGCGGCGACATCGCGCAGCGCATCGTCCGCTTCATGAAGGAGCAGGGCGGCTATCTCTCGGCCGAGGACCTGGCCAATTTCCGCTCGCGGCTGGAACCGGCCGTGACGCGCGATTGGCGCGGCCATGCCGTCACCACCAGCGGCCCCTGGTGCCAGGGCCCGGCACTGCTCGAAGCGCTGCTGCTGATGGAAAAGGCAGGATTCGACGGCCTGCCCCACAACAGCCCGGACTACCTGCACCTGATGGCCGAATGCCTGAAGGTCGCCATGGCGGATCGCGAATACCATTTCGGCGACCCCGCCTTCCGCAACGTTCCGCTGGATACGCTGCTGGGTGACGCGCATCTCGCCGCGCGGCTGGCCGGAATCGATCCCGCGCGCGCCCATCCCGGCATGCCGGAACCCCTGCTGGACCAGGGCACCGGCACGCATGCCCGCAGCGAGCGCCTGGTCGCCGCCATCGAGCCGGACACCTCCTATGTCGCCGTGGTGGACCGAGAGGGGAACGCCTTCTCGGCCACACCCTCGGACGGCACATGGAACGTGCCCGTCATCCCCGGCCTCGGCTTCGTCGCCTCCCCGCGCGGCACGCAATCCCGTCCCGACCCGTCGCATCCCTGCGGCGTCCGCCCCGGTGCCCGCCCGCGCCTGACGCCGAACCCCGCCCTGGTGGTGACGCGCGAGGGCGCGGTGATCCCCCTCGGCACACCGGGGGGCGACGTGCAGATCCAGGCCATGCTGCAGGTGATCCTGAACCACCTGCATTTCGGGATGGACCTGCAGGCGGCGATCGAGGCGCCGCGCGTGGCGACCTATTCCTTTCCCTCCTCCTTCGCACCCTATGACTACTTCCCCGGGCGGCTGGCGGTGGAAGCCCGCATCCCGGCCGCGACGCGCGACGCATTGCGGGCGCGCGGGCATGAGATCCAGGACTGGCCGGATTGGACCTGGCTGGCCGGCAGCGTGGAGGCGGTGCGCTACGATCCCGCCACGGGCGTGAAAATGGGCGGGGCGGATCCGCGCCGGCCGGCTTACGCGATGGCGATGTAGGAAGTCCGGGGAAAAGAATTTCCCCGGGCCTCCCTCGGGTCTGAGAGCGCGTGCGCCGCGGCGGTCCTCACCACCCAGGTGTTCGCTAGGTCTGGTCGGCTTTCGTCCCGGATGGCGCATCACCGCCCGTGGCACGGTCCTTCCCGCGCGGCTCACCCGTCCATTCGTCGGTAATCAGCGCCTGCGCCTCGCTGATCTTGTCCAGATCGCGAGGGGAGGGCGGGCGGGGCATGTAGCCCTCGGAGGCATCCTTCGCATCAAAGCTGGCCTTCGGGCCTTCCGGCGCTCTGGCTGTCATCTTGCGTCCCTCCCTCCTTGTGCGTTTCCTGGAACGTGCCGGGCGGCAAGAAGTTAGGATGCCGGGATGGGCGCGGTGGCCCAAACTCGAGGGAGCCGCCACGCTTCCGCCACGCGGCGCGATCATCCTGCCCGCGTGACCTCGCCCGATCCCTGGCCCGGAGAGCGACCCGCCCTTCGGCGCGCCGCCTTCCTCCTCCTCTGCCTCATCGCCGCCGCACCGCTGGCGGCCCTGCTCTGGCGCGTGCTGGCGCCGGGCGGCTGGACGGGGTGGGAGGTGGCGATCGCCGCCCTCTATCTCGGCACGCTGCCCTGGACGGCGATTTGCATCACAAATTCGGTGATCGGCCTCGTGATCCTGCTGGCGAAGCAGGATGCGCCCGGCTTCCTCGTGCCGCAGGTCGCAGCGCCGCGTGCCGGCCCGCCGCTCCGCACCGCCATCGCCGTCTGCATCCGCAACGAGGCGATGGAGGCCGTGCTGCCGCCGCTCACCCGCCTGCTGGACGGGCTGGAAGCGGCGGGGGAAGGGGGCCGCTTCACTCTTTGGTTCCTCTCCGACACGCGCGACCCGGCCCATGCGGCGGCCGAGGACGAGGCAATTGCTCGCTTCGCTACGCAGCGCGCGGGTGTGATCCCCATCCGCCACCGCCGGCGCGTGGACAATGCCGGCTTCAAGGCCGGCAATGTGATGGACTTCCTCGACCACCATGCAGAAGGCCACGACTTGGCCCTGATGCTGGACGCGGATTCCGAGATGTCCGCCGAAGCCGTGCTGCGCCTGGTGCGGGGGATGGAGGCCGATCCCCGCCTTGCCCTGATCCAGCAACTCATCGTCGGCCGCCCGGCGCCACGCGCCTTCCCGCGCCTGTTCCAGTTCGGCATGCGTGCCGGCATGCGCGCCTG
>DATCMG010000430.1:0-3214 GCA_036563555.1 Roseomonas sp.
AGCGCTGCTGGCTCTTGCGCTTCGTGTAGTCCAGCAGCCCACGGCGCTGGCCAACGAGCACGAGCAGGCCACGCCGGGAATGGAAATCCTTCGGGTGGGCCTTCATGTGCTCCGTCAGCGACGAGATGCGCTCGGAGAGCAGGGCGACCTGGACCTCCGGCGAGCCGGTGTCGCCAGGGGCAGTCGCATATTCTTTGATGAGCGCCGCGCGGCGCTCAGGGGAAATCATCGACATCGGAATGTCCTAGGAGAGGGGTTCAGTGATCGCCGCGGGCGAGCCAGCGTTCGGGGCGGAGAAGCCCCTCCCCCAACCGGCACAATCCCATCAGGCGCTCCCCCGACAGCACGCGGACCAAGCCCCCATCGGGGTTGGCCGCCTGCGGAACCCGGCCCATGAACTCGACCAGGGACAATTCCTGGCCGAATGAAAGGCGGGCGGCTTCGGCTTCGGTAACGGCCAGGGCCGGGATGTCGTCCAGCGCGGTCGTCACCGGCAGCAGAAGCGCCGGGGGAGGGGGCGGGGTATCCCCCGTAACGACCAGGCTGTCCAGCGGAATCGCGTGCTCCTCGCGGAAGGGCCCGACCCGCAGCCGGCGCAGCGCCGCGATATGCCCCACCGTCCCCGCCGCCCGCGCCAGATCCCGTGCGAGGGAGCGCATGTAGACGCCCTTGCCGCTCTGCACATGGAAGATGGCGGTGTCGTCATCCACGCGCTCTACCAGCTCGAACCTGTCCACCCGCGCCGGGCGGGCCTGCAGCTCCACGACCTGGCCCTCGCGCGCCAGATCATAGGCGCGCTCCCCATTCACCTTGATGGCGGAATAGATCGGCGGGATCTGCATGATGTCGCCGCGGAAGGCCGGCAGCGCCGCCTCCAGCTGCTCGTTGGTCGGGCGGTAGTCGGAGGTCGCGATGGTCTTGCCATCGGCATCGTCCGAATCCCGCTCGTCGCCCATCTTCAGCGTGAAGCGATAGACCTTCGTGCTGTCCATCACATAGGGCACGGCCTTGGTGGCCGCGCCGAAGGCGATGGGAAGGATGCCGGTGGCCAGCGGGTCCAGCGTCCCGCCATGCCCGACCTTCTGCGCGTCGAAGGCGCGCTTGAGCTTCGTGACCACATCGGTGGAGCCCATGCCGGTCGGCTTGTCGACGATCAGCCAGCCATCCAGCGGCCTGCCCTTGGGCTTGCGGTTGCTGCGCCCCCGATACCCGTTCTGCCCTGCCATGCGCGGCCTGCCCTCTGAAATCCTGGACCAGCGCGAACGCGGTCATCTGTCCGTGGCCAGCCCGGTCGCCGGGCTGGAAGGGCGCGCCTCTAGCACCCGGCGTGGCGCGGCGCACAGGGGGGGTGCACGCGGGCGAGGGTTGCGTGGGGCGGCCCCGTTACCTCCCGGTCACCCGTCACGCCTCCGCCAGCACCGGGAAGCAAACCCGCGCGAACTCCTCGGTCGCCAGGTTCTTCTCCTTCGCCTCCACCTCGATATCCGCCCAGGCCAGGTGCCGCGCCGCCCATTCTGCATGAGGGCGGTTCCAGAGCCGCCCCGCATGGGCCCGCAGGTCGCGCGCCGAGGCCCCGGCGGCGATCAGGGCCTCGCGGTCCGGCAGGGTATCGGGATCCTGCCCCGCGACGAGGTCGGGCTTGGGCGCGCTGATATGGATCACCGGCCGCACCCCGCGCCAGGAATCCCGGATCGGGGCAATGCGCGCGTCATCGGGTTCCAGATATTCGCCGGTGACGACCCAGTGATGGTGCAGGTCCAGCACGATGGGCAGGGCATCGGCCAAGGGAAGCAGGTCGCGCAGCCCGTAGGCGGTTTCCTCGTTCTCCACGGTCAGCAGCCCGCGCGCATCCTCCGAAAGCAGGGAAAGCGCGGCGCGGAATCCCTCGATCCCCGCCGCGCGGCCGCCGGCATGGACGTTGATATGCGCGCCATAGGGGTGCCAGCCACCGGCATGGCCGAGCAGGCGCATCACCTCGGTGTGGTACTCGATATCGGCCACCGCCGCGGCACGGGTGCTGTCCCGTTCGGTCGCCAGCACCGTGTACTGGCCGGGATGCATGGAGAGCCGCACGCCGCCCTGGCGCGCGGCCTCCCCGGCGGGCTTCAGGCTGGTCTCCAGGATCCGGCGCAGCGCGGGGTCGTCATAGAGCGGGCGGATCGCGGGATGGCTGTAGGCGGGGAGCACGTTGCTTGCCATCCGCATGGCCCGCTGGCCCTCGGGCAAGCGCGCGGTGCGCGCGATCTGGGCCAGCAGCGTCGCGCCATTGGTGCGCACCAGGCCGATCAGCTTCTCGACCGCGGCCTTCTGCTCCATCCGCTGCAGGGCGGTGACGGTGGTGTCACGCAGGTTCAGCGCGGCCTGCTCCTTGGAGGGCAGGGAGGGGTCGAGCCACTGGCAGACCCAGGCGATGCGAGGCGTGTTCATGGGGACCGAACGAAAAAGGCCGGGGGGAGGTATCCCCCCAGGCCCCCTTCTATTTTTGTCGGTTTGCTGGCCCGCAAGGGGCAGTGTTCAGCTTCCCTCGGCGGGGACGGGGCGTGGGCGGCCCTGTTCGTCAAGCGCCACGAAGGTGAATGCGGCTTCGGTCACGCGCTCCCGCAGGTCCGAATGGCGCTCGCGGCGCCAGGCTTCGACCTGGATGCGGATGGATGTGCGGCCCACCGATAGAATGCGGGCATAGAGGCTCACCTCGTCGCCGACATGCACGGGGGAGTGGAAGGTCATCGCCTCCACGGCCACCGTCGCGCAGCGGCCCCGCGCCCGGCGGGAGGCGGCGTTCCCCGCCGCCAGGTCCATCTGCGCCATCAGCCAGCCACCGAAGATGTCGCCGGCCGGGTTGGTGTCGCCCGGCATGGCAATGGTCCGGATCATCGGCGCCATCTCGGGCGGCTGGGGGGTGTTGGTCACGTCTCGTCTTCGTCCTGCTCGTCCTCGGGGCGCGGCCCCAGGTCGCGCGCCACCTCCGGCCGGCGCATCAGCGCATCGATATGCATGGCATGGTCGAGCGCCGTATCGGCCTGGAAATGCAGCTCCGGGGCGAATTTCAGGCGCACGGCGCGTGCCACCTGCTTGCGGAGGTCCGGCTGGTTGTCCTTGAGCAGCTTCAGCAGCGCCTTGTCAGCCGTAGAGCCGAGGCGGGAGACAAAGACCGTCATGTGCTTGAGGTCGGGCGAGGCCCGCACCTCCGTGACGGTGACCCGCTCATCCGCCA
>DATCMG010000677.1:0-5497 GCA_036563555.1 Roseomonas sp.
TCTGGAGCGTATCCGGACCGAGATGGCCGAGGCGACGAAGGTGGAGTCCATGCCCCGGCTGGAAAACCGCCAGATGATCATGGTGCTGGCGCCGAAATAGCGGCCCGGCACCCATCCGGGTGTGAAAAAGCCGGCGGTCCCCATGGGGCCGCCGGCTTTTTCGTATGGGGCGGCCTGGCTGCGCGGCGCGCTCCTCAACCCGGGTCGGGGCAAGGCCGTTTCAGGGCACGGGTGTCCGCCCGTTCCGCCGCTTCGAGGACCTCGCCATGAGAGCAATGATTTTTGAGCGCTATGGAGAGCCCGAGATCCTCCGGCTCGCCGATTTGCCGAGACCCAAGGTCGGGCCGGGTGAGATCCTGATCCGTATCCGGAGCGCGTCGGTGAACCCCGTGGATTGGAAGATCATGGCCGGTGGGCTCGACGGCATCATGCAGGCCTTCTTCCCGGCAGTGCCGGGTTGGGATGTCGCTGGATCGGTCGAAGCGGCCGGCTTCGACACGCCCGAGTTCAAGCCCGGCGACGAAGTCATGGCCTATGCCCGGAAGAGCATGATCCATGATGGCAGCTTCGCGGAATTCATCTCCGTGTCCGCGCAGGCGGCAGCCCGTAAGCCCGCAGGCCTCGATTGGGACCAGGCCGCGGGCCTGCCGCTGGCCGGGCTTACCGCCTACCAGCTTCTCACGCGCCTCGGCCTCAAGCAGGGCGAGGTCGCCCTGATCCATGCCGCCGCGGGAGGGGTGGGAATCCTCGCCGTGCAGATCGCCAGGGCCCTGGGTGCCCGGGTCATCGGCACGGCCTCGGAGAAGAACCACGATTTCCTGCGCTCCTTCGGCGCCGAGCCCGTTTCCTACGGCGAAGGATTGGTGGAGCGTATCCGCCGGATCGCCCCGGGCGGCGCCGATGTCGCGGCTGACTTCGTGGGTGGGGTGCATGATGTCACCCAGGCGGTCCTGAACCGCTCCGGCCGGCACGGCTCGATCGTCGATTCATCGGTGGCGGCCAGCGGTGGCCTCTATGCCTGGGTTCGCCCGAGCGGGCAGGATCTCCAGGTGCTGGCCGGATTGGTGGAAGAAGGGCGCCTGAGCATCCCGGTGGCGGAAGCCTTTTCGCTGGAAGAGGCGGCGGCCGCGCTACGGCTCAGCATGTCCGGCCATGTGCGTGGCAAGATCGCCGTCAGAGTAAGCCGCTGACCTGTCGCGCCACCGCCTGGAAGGCCGGGAGGCAAAGCCCCCCGCACCACCCGCGCTACTTGTTCGCCAGATCCGCCAGCGCCGCCGCCAGCACCCGCGTCCCCGCCGCAAGCTGCGCCGGCTCGGAGTATTCCGCCGGATTATGGCTGACCCCCTTGCGGCAGGGGACGAAGATCATCCCCGTGGGGCAGAGGGGCACCATGAACTGGGCATCATGGAAGGCGCCGCTGGGCAGGCGGATGCTGGACAGGCCCTGGGCGGTCGCGGCCGCCTCCACCGCATCGGTGACAAGGGCGTCGAACTCCACGGGCAGCGCATGGAAGCGCTCGGTCACCGTCACCTCGCAGCTCTTGATGGCGCTGCGGATCGTGGGCTCGATCGCGTCGCCATTGGCGATCAGCACATCCTTGTCCGGGTGGCGGAAGTCGATGGTGAAGCGCACCAGGTCCGCCACGGAGTTGGATGTGTTGGGGAAGACCTCGATCCGGCCGACCGTGAAGCGCAGCACATCCGTGGGGTCGGTCATCAGCGCGTTCAGTGCCGCCACGGCGCGGATCATGTCCTGCACCGCATCCTTGCGGAGCGAGAGGGGGGCCGTGCCGGCATGGGCGGTTTCGCCGCGCAGTTCCACGATGAACCAGCGGCTGCCCTGGATACCGGTGACCACGCCGATATCCTTGCCTTCCACCTCCAGCCGCGGCCCCTGCTCGATATGGGCCTCCAGATAGGCGAAGGGCTTGCCGCCCAGGGGACGGTGGGGCAGGTCGGCCTCGGCCTTCCGATGCTCCTCCAGCGCCTGGCGGAAGGTGACGCCCTCAGGGTCCGCCACCGCATCCCAGCTGTTGGAGGGCTTGTAATGGGCATAGGCCATGCTGCCCATGCAGCCCGGCGCGAAGCGGCCACCCTCCTCATTGGTCCAGGCCACGACCTCGATGGGGCGGCGGGTGGTGATGCCCGCCTCGCGGATCGCCTGCACGGCCTCAAGCCCCGCGAGCACGCCCCAGATGCCGTCGAAACGGCCGCCATTGGGCTGGGTGTCCATATGGCTGCCGGTCAGGACCGGGGCGGCATCGGCCTCCGTGCCCTCATGGCGCAGGAAGAGGTTGCCGATCTCGTCCACCGAAGCCGTCAGGCCCAGCTTCTCCGCCCAGCCGATCAGCAGCCGGCGCGCCTCCCGGTCCAGGGGCGTGAGGCAGGCGCGATTCACGCCCGGTTCTCCATCCGAGCCGGTGATGGCGCCGAGCCTGGCCATCTGCATCAGCCGGTCCCACTGGCGGGCCTCGTCTACGGCCGCGATCAGGTTGGGGGCGGTGCTGGCGCTCATGGGTGTCCTTCCGGGCATAGGGCGTTCCGGCATTTGTGGTGCCCGGGCACGGGAGATCAACCCGCCCCCCGTTTTTGCACAACGGCGCCGCGGCACAGGGCGTGCTAACCGGCAAGGGCACTCCATCACCCGGGATACGCCATGCCGGACGTCAACCCCCTGACCCGTCTCTCCGAGGAGGCCCGCCGCCAACTCGAACTGCTCGACTACCCCCGCCATCCCTGGGTGCCCTCGCATGGGGAAGGGGTGCTGGATGTCGCGATCATCGGGGCCGGGCAGACCGGGCTGGTAACCGCCTTCGGCCTGCTGCGGGAACGCGTGCAGCGCGTGCGGGTCTTCGACGCCGCCCCGCCCGGCGGCACCGGGGTCTGGACCACCTTCGCCCGGATGCGGACCCTGCGCACGCCGAAGCACGTGACCGGCCCGGATCTCGGCATCCCCGCCTTGACGCCCCGGGCCTATTTCACCGCCCGCGACGGGGCGGAGGCCTGGGAGGCGCTCAACAAGATCGGGCGGGTGGACTGGCAGCACTACCTGGACTGGCTGGAGGCAACGCTCGGCCTGCCCGTGACCCATGGCCACCGGCTGCTGCGGATCGGCCGTACGGGCGCGCAGGAGCCGCTGGAGCTGACCTTTGGCACGCCGGAGGGCGTGGTGGTGATCAGGGCCCGCAAGCTGGTGCTGGCGACGGGGATGGACGGAATGGGCGGCTGGACGATCCCGGCGCCCTTCGACAGCCTGCCCCCCTCACGCGTTTCCCACACCTCCGGCCCCGTCGATTTCGAGGCCCTGGCCGGGAAGCGCGTGCTGGTAGTGGGGGCCGGGGCCTCGGCCTTCGACAACCTGGCCACCGCGCTGGAAGGCGGCGCGGTCAAGGGCATCATGCTGGTGCGGCGCCGCCAGATGCCGCGGATAAACCCGTTCCGCTGGATGGAGCAGCCGGGCTTCCTCGGGCAGCTCTACGCCATGCCGGACTCGCTGCGCTGGCGCTTCATGCAGCACATCTTCGCCCTGAACCAACCGCCGCCGCAGGAATCCTGGAACCGCGTCTGCGACGATCCGCGCTTCGAGCTGCACATGGGCAGCCCCGTGATCGCGGCGCGCGAGGAAGGCGGCGAGGTAGTGGTGACCACGCCCCGTGATGAGCACCGGGCGGATCATGTGATCATCGGCACCGGCACCGCCTTCGACCTGTCGCTGCGGCCGGAACTGGCGCCCTTCGCGGAACACATCCTGCTGTGGCGCGACGCCTATACGCCGCCGCCGGGGCTCGAATTCCCGGCGCTCGGCGCCTGCCCCTATCTGCGCGACGACTTCTCCATGCGCGAGAAGACGCCGGGAGTGGCGCCCTTCCTCACCCATATCCACATGATCAACTACGGCTCCACGGCCTCCATGGGCCTGTCGGGCGCGACGATCAGCGGCATGAAATACGGCACGATGAGACTGGTGGACGGAATCTGCCGGCGCTTCTGGCTGGAAGATGCTGAGCAGCACCTGGAGAGCCTGCTCACCTATGCCGAGCATGAGCTGACCAGCCCGATCCCGCAAGAAATCCAGGACCTGGCCGCCGAATGAAGCCCACCGCCCTTTCGACCCATGTGCTGGACACCGCGAATGGCGTGCCCGCCCAGGGAATGGCCCTGGAATTCTGGCGCATGGAGCCAAAACCGGTGCTGCTCGCCCGCGCGGTGACGAATGCGGATGGCCGAACCGACGCGCCGCTCCTGCCGCCGGATGCCTTCGCGCCGGGCCGCTACGAGCTACGCTTCGATGTCGGCGCGTATTTCGCCGGGCGCGGAGAGGATCCGGGCTTTCTCGGAACCGTGGTGCTGAATGTCGGGCTGAAGGGCGGCGTGGGGCATTACCATGTTCCGCTGCTCTGCTCGCCCTGGTCCTACTCCACCTATCGCGGTTCGTAGGGGGAGGGATCGTCCAGGCCGGGCGGTGCCGCCACGGTCCGGTCGGGGCGGATCAGCCCGGCATCGTTCTCCGACACCTTGTTCGCGCGCTTCGAGACAGGCCAGCAGGCCAGCCATTCGGGCGGGCAGGGGCGCAGCAAGCCGAGCAGCGCCTCGGGATCGGCGGGTTCCTCGCCCAGCCAGGCAGGCCAGGCCTCGCGCGGCAGGACCACCGGCATGCGGTGATGCAGCGGCTGCTGCTTCGGGTTCGCCTCGGTGGTGATGATTGAATAGGTGCGGAGCCAGTGGCCCTCCAAATCCTTCCAGCCCTCCCAAAGCCCGGCGAAGGTCATGGGTTCGCCGCTGGCCAGCGCGACGGCGAAGGGCTGCTTCGGATCCCGCGGCTTCGCCTCCTTCGGCGAGAGCCATTCGTAGAAGCCATCGGCCGGAACGAGGCAGCGGCGCCTGGCGAAGGCGTCACGAAAGGAGGGCTTCTCCGCCACCCCGTCCGCACGGGCATTGATCAGCCGCGCGCCGTCCTTCGCATCCTTCGCCCAGTGCGGAACAAGGCCCCAGCGCAGCAGGCCGAGCTGCCGTTGGCCGGAATCGGGATGACGGCGCAGCACCACCCCGTCCTGCGTGGGCGCCATGTTCCAGCTCGGCGCGAAGTTCGCCAGCGGCGTGGTGGTGGGGAGATCATAGTAGCGCGCAAGGCCCGCCGCATCACGCTCAAGGAAGTATCGCCCGCACATGCGCTGCCCCACCGCTCCGTTTCAATCCGACATTTCGTCCTGCCGGGCGCGGAAGCAACCCGCCCCGCTCCCCCACGTTTTTAACCCAGAGCAAACAAGAGGAGTTACGCCATGGCTATCGACAATGACCGCGTTGAGGGCTCCCTCAAGCAGACCGGGGGCGCCATCAAGGAGAATGTGGGCGCCGCGATGGGCGACAAGAAGATGGAGGCCGAGGGCGCAGCCAAGCGCGCCGAGGGCAAGGTGCAGAACGCGGCCGGCGGCGTGAAGGATGCCGTGCGCGACGCCACCGACAAGAAGTAAGCCCAACGAGGTTTGTGGGATGGGGCG
>DATCMG010000445.1:0-3202 GCA_036563555.1 Roseomonas sp.
AAGGGCATCCAGACGGTGTAGAGCCATTGCGGCACGCCAAGGCCAGGGGAGAGGGATTCGAAGCGGTACTCATCCCAGGTGTAGAGGGCGCCGAGCCAGCCGATCCCGGCGAAAAGGGCGAGCGAAATAAGGAGCAGCACCATTTCGATTCCCCGGGCCACGCGGCGGGGCAGGCGTTCGGTGAAGAAGGTCATCCGTATATGGCGGTCCGCGGCGAAGGCGGCCGCGGTGCCGAGGAAGGCCAGCACCACCATGATCGCGACCGAGTATTCCTCGGTAAAGGCGAAGGAAATGCTGGTAAAATAGCGGACGAGCACATTCGCGAAGGTGATGACCGCCAGCGCCGCCATGGCGAGGGCCGCCAGCGCACCCTCGATCGTGACGGGGATGCGTGGCGGGGCCTCCCCCAGCTGTAGGCCGGGGGCCTGGATATCGGCGTGCTCGGTCATGGTTTCTCCGAAGCGGTGGGGGGCGTCCCCCGCGGCTCAGCTCACGCGCGCGATGGCGGCCTCTGCCTTGCGCACCAGGTCGGTGCCGACGGTGGAGGCCCATTTGTCGAAGACCGGGCGGGTGGCCTGGGCGAAGGCGCGCTTCTCGGCGGGGGAGAGGTCGATCACCTCCACGCCCCGCCGGGCGCATTCATCGAGGGAGGAGCGGTCGCCATTCGCGCCCAGGCCCTTGCGGGCGGCGTTGTTGCCGGCCTGGCCGGCTTCGCGCGCCGCTTCCACCACGATCTCGCGGTCGCGCGGCTCCAGGCTGGCGAGGACCGGCTTGGAGAGGGAGACGATCCCGGCATCGGCGCAGTAGTTCCAGAGCGTCAGGTGTTTCTGCGCCAGCGTGTCCATGCGGAAGCCAAGGAAGAGGTTTACCGGGTTCTCCTGCCCGTCCACCGCGCCGGTCGAGAGGGCGGGCTGGAGATCGGCGAAGGACATCTGGACGGGGTTGGCGCCAAGGGCGGTGTAAATCTCGGAGAAGATGGCGCCGGCGGCGAAGCGGATCTTCAGCCCGCGCAGGTCGCCCGGGGCGCGGATCGCGCGCTTGCTGTTGCTGATCTCGCGGAAGCCGTTCTCGCCCCAGGCCAGGGGCTCGATGTCACGGCTTGCCAGGGTGCGGAACAGGGCCTGCCCGACCTCGCCGCCCACCAGCGCATCGAAGGCGGCGGTGTTGGGCATGAGGAAGGGGAGGGAGAAGATGTTCATCTCCCGGATCTGCGGGGAGATGTTGATGGTGGAAAAGACGGCGCCATCGATCACGCCCTGGCGGATCGCCAGCAGCTCCCTCGTCTGATCTCCGCCGACGAGGGATGAGCCGGGATAGACCTTGAAGTTCAGCCGGCCTTCGGAGCGCTGGTTCACGAGATCGGCCCAGACGAAGGCGGATTCCGACAGGGCGATGGGGCGGTTGCCCACCACGGTGATCTTGTATTCCGGCTTGTACCGGCCCTGGGCGCGGGTGATGGTCGGCATGGCCAGGACCGGCAGGGCGGCGCCCATGGAGAGCAGGGCTCGGCGGTTCACGCGCTGGAACATCTCTTCCTCCCCGGATCGTTGCGCGCAGTCTGCGAGAGCGGGGCGGGGGCGGCAAGGGGCGGCTTGGCGAGGCAGGGCGGCCGGGCGAAGCTGCGGGCATGACCGAACGCAAGAAGATGCTGGCCGGGCTGCCCTATGACGGGATGGACCCGGACCTCCTGGCGGAGCGCCATCGCGCCCGCGCCCTGATCTTGCGGATGGATGCCCTTCCGCCGGCGGATGATGCCGCCCGCCGCGCGGTGCTGGAGGAGCTTCTGGGCGCCATTGGGGAGAAAACCCAGGTCATGCCGGGCTTCCGCTGCGACTATGGCAGCAACATCCGCATCGGGGCGGGTTGCTACATCAACTTCAACTGCGTCTTCCTGGATTGCGCGCCGATCACGCTGGGGGACCACTGCCAGGTGGCGCCCGCAGTCCAGATCTACACCGCCACCCATCCGCTGGAGCCTGGCCCACGCGCGGCGGGGATCGAGAGCGCACATCCCGTGACGATCGGGCGCAATGTCTGGCTCGGTGGGGGCTGCATCGTGCTGCCAGGGGTGACGATCGGGGACGATACGGTGGTGGGCGCGGGTGCGGTGGTAAACCGCGACCTGCCGTCTGGCGTGCTGGCGGTGGGGAATCCCGCGCGGGTCGTGCGGAAGCTGGCCTAAGCCTCTTCCAGATCGCGCGAGAGGCGGATCAGGTCCTGCGTGTGCGGGTGCGTCGCGTGGCCGGCACGCAGGGCGGCCTCATCCAGCATCTCCACGATCTTGCCGCCCTGCATCACCGCCAGCCGCCCACAGAGATGCGCGACAACGGCGAGGTTGTGCGAAACGAGGATGCAGGTGAGCCCGCGCGCGGCGCGGAGATCGGCGAGAAGGTTCAGCACCTCCGCCTGGACCGAGACGTCGAGGGCGCTGGTCGGCTCGTCCAGCAGCAGGATGCGGGGATCGGCGATCAGGGCGCGGGCGATGGCCACGCGCTGGCGCTGGCCGCCGGAAAGCTGGTGCGGGTAGCGGAAGCGGGCGGTGCGAGGAAGGGCGACCTCCTCCAGGGCGCGGGCGATGCGGGCATCGGCATCGGGCACGCCATGCACGGCCAGGGGCTCGGACAGGATGCGGTCCACGGTCTGGCGGGGGTGGAGGGAGCCGTAGGGGTCCTGGAAAACCATCTGGACCGTGCGGAAGAAGGCGCGGTCGCGGCGGCGGCCGAGGGGCTTTCCCGCCACGGAGATACGGCCGGTCCATTCGGTGATCAGGCCGGCCACGGCGCGCAGCACGGTGGACTTGCCGCTGCCGCTCTCGCCCACAAGGCCGAAGGTCTCGCCCTCCGCGATACGGAAGGAGACGCCGCGGACCGCATGGTTGATGCCGAAGCGGACATCGAGTTGATCGATGTCGATCATGGGCGCGGCGCCAGCCAAGTAGGGTCACGCTTCAGCACCGGCAGGCGGTCCCGCTTCTCCGTCAGACTGGGGAGGCATTCCAGCAGGCCGCGCGTGTAGCCATGCGTCGCCTTGTGCAGGTCCGCGGCGGGCAGTTCCTCCATGACCTGGCCGGCATACATCACTGCCACGCGGTCGCAGAAGCGGGAGACGAGGGGCAGGTCGTGGCTGATGAGCATCAGCGCCATGCCGCGCTGATCCACCTGTTCCTCGATCAGGCCGAGGATTTCGGCCTGCACGCTGGCAT
>DATCMG010000678.1:0-3438 GCA_036563555.1 Roseomonas sp.
TGCCCCAGTACCCGTATCCAGTGAGGCACCGAGAGGCCGCCGCACGCCCCGCCCGGGAAGTGCCTCTATTACTTCCCGGAATGCCTGGCGCGGGTCTTCGCCGAGCAGGAGAGCGAATGCGTGGGGGTGGGTGAACCGGAGCACACGCGCAGCGAAGATCCTGGGGTTCTGCCCGAGGGCGTCGGCATAAGCGAGCAGGTATTCGGGAGGCAGAGAACCATGACCACTTTCGATGGAAGCAATTCCCGTTGGCCAATCCATGCCCGTGCGCGCGGCCAACTCCTCCTGCGTCAGCCCTGCGGCGACGCGAAGGTCCCGGAGCCAATTCCCCAGCCCCATCCGGTGCGCTTCAACTGCCTGCCATCTGCTCAGCAAGGGTCTCGTCACGGCTTCCACCCTGGCTTCCCACCCATCCGGAAAGGGATTCTAGGCGGGCCACGCGTGGCGCACCATCAACCTGGGCGTGTAGGGGCCAGCAGTGGGATTCTTGCTCCACGGCCTGACAAGAAGCCAGCAAAGGACTGGTTCCTTGTATCTGCCCTGCCGCCAGGGCTATCCCCGAATTTGGGCTCGGCGGCCTTCAAACCGATTGCCCGAATATAACCAACAATCCCAGCCTTGAGCCGAATCCTCGAAGTGCTTGTCATGGGTCACTCCCGGCCGCCGATTGACGGACCAGACCGGCTGCGCCAAGCCAGTCCCGCCAGTCTGGAAACTTGGGGGCCGTTGCCTACGGAGTTTTCACACGCGAGTTGAGACACCGGGCGGGTTAAATGGTCCAGGGTGTCCAGATCACCGAGTGTGAAACGATCGCTGCTGGGCTTGCGTGATCATCGAAGGCCAAAGAATCCCAGAATCGCCAGAACGATGACCACAGCGCCGACGATATAGACAATATTGTTCACTTGGGACGTCTCCCCTTCCAAGTTACGATGCCAACGATAACGAGAGCCGGAAGGCAAAGTTCCTGTCGGGCGAATTCGGCTTCGGCGGGTGGCCTGTTGCCGGGTCGGCTCAAGAATGCGGCCGGTCTTGTAGAGGCCATTGATGGCCTCAGCGAAGGCGCCGGAGGCGGCTACGCATAGCGGGCAAGGGCGCGAACCTTATCTGTCAGCCGCCGGACCAAAGACAGCACGGGGCCGCGCGAACGGATCCGGTTCACCAGCGCCGCCCGGTTCGTCCCCAATGTCGGGCATCCAGATTGGGGCTGATGTGTGCGGGCGCTTCATCCACCTCAACTAACATCAAAATGCCTGCCATCTTTTGCTTGACCTCACGAATCCGTGATGCAACGAGTCAGGCCTACTCGCGGGCTGAAAGGCCCGGCTCGCCCCAGGAATTTCTCCGTGTCTGCGATCATTCTGCCCTTCATTCGCCCTCTTCCGGCAAGCCTCGATATCGCCCAGGCCGAACGCGCCCAGGCGGCCGCTTGGGCCGCGCGTCTGGCGGCCAGCTGGGGAGGCTCCTGGTGGGTCGAGACGCATATCAGCGACGATGGCGAGGCTTGGCTGGGTGTGGTGACGCCTTCGAGCAGCGGCGTCAGGGTCGACGACCTCACGCTCGCCTGGCTGGTTTCCCGGACCACCGAGGGGATCGCGCTGATGCACATGCCGTCGGGTAAGCGGGCGGGGCTGTTCCGCACGCTCCCCGAGGCTCTCGCCGTAATCGAGCATACGGAGAGGAACCCTCGCACGGTCGCTTATGGCCGCTCATAGGCCGAGCAAGCATCCAAGCACCCCGCGTTGCATTCCTGCTGCCCTGGAGCATGTCGGCGAGCGGGGCCTACCCGTCTTTCGCCGCTTCTTGCCTGAAGCCATCCCACTGACTTCCTGACTTCACCGAATAGCGGGCGCGACGCGTCCCGCATGGTTCGGGCGAGGTCAGGTCACGGATACCCCGCGCAGCGCGTGCCAGAGCCGCCGCGTGCCCTCCACCTGCTGTCGCCACCACCCGCCACGGACCAGGGCGGCCGAAGCCTCGGGATCGCCCGTGCGCGGGAATACGTCGCGCCGGAAGTCACCGGTGCGGAAGATCATGTCCCAGGCCGGGAAGAGCACGGCGAAGTTCCGCCCCTCCTCCCCCGCCGAGAGCACGCCATGATGCAGCCGGTGAAAGCGCGGCGAGACGAGCAGCCGCTCCCCCAGCTTGCCGAAGGAAAGGCGGACATTCGCGTGGGACAGGCTCTCCGCCACCCGCAGGATCAGCACGATCAGCGGAAACTGGCCCGGCGGCACGCCGATCAGCAGGGCCAGGCCGCCGAACCAGAGCGCCGCGATCATGTCGTCGATCACGTGGTTCCGGTCATCCGTCCAGAAGGTCATCTTCTCCTGGGCGTGGTGGATGGAGTGCAGCGCCCACCACCAGGGAATCGTGTGTTGCAGCCGGTGCCGCCAGTACTCCCCGAAATCGAGAATGAGGATGTAGAGCATGAAGGCCAGAAGCGGCCGGCTCTCCAGCCCTGGGATCAGCGTCTCGAGCGTAGGCGCCACCCAGCCGAGATCGGCGATCCAGCCCGCGATCTGCGCCTGCACCCCGGCCAGGATGACGAAGGCCATCAGCGGCAGCACGCCCAGGCGCGCGAGCAGCGTGTACGCGACATCGGTCCAGACCACGCGCCGGTCGTCCCAGCGCTCCACCGGCCGCCAGGCTTCCAGCGGCCGGCAGATGGCATAGACCACCAGCACCTGCACCACGCCGAAGACGAAGAAGTCCATCCAGGAAAAAGCGTCGTCCGCCCATTCCATCATCCCGGCGGCGTAGAGCGCCGGCTGCACAGCCGTTTGGAACAGCCAACCCGTAAAGGAGTCATAGAGACGCGAGAGCGTGTCGAGCATCAGCGCCGCCCCTCCATGGGCAACGTCTCGAAGCAGAAGCCGCGATCCTGCAGGCCGGCGATCAGGGGATCAAGGATGCCGGCGAAAGGTTCGCGGCGGCTGCGGACACCCCAGTGCATGACCAGCACCTCGCCATCGCGGATCTTGTCCAGGTTGCGGGGCAACAAGGCACGGTTGGGGTGCGTGGCGGCGTCCAGCTCATCGCCGAGGAAGCCATTCGCGGTCCAGCCCTGGTGCGTCAGGCCGCAATGCCGCGCCATGGCCACGGCACCCGGCGTGGTGCGCCCGCCCGGTGCGCGCCAGAGCGGCAGGATTTTCGCCTCGGGCACCATGGCGTGCAGCGCCTGGATCGGCCGCTCCAGCTCGGCGCAAAGCGCCGCGGTGTCGAGCACCTCCACCCCCTCCCCGGCCCGGCGGGAGGCGTAGCGCACGCGGCCCGGCCCGGCATCCCCGGCGAAGTACCAGTGACGCCAGGTATGGCTGGCGAAAACATGCCCCTCCGCCGCGCGGGCACGCCAAAAGGCCGCCCA
This sequence comes from Roseomonas sp., assembly GCA_036563555.1. Taxonomy (GTDB): domain Bacteria; phylum Pseudomonadota; class Alphaproteobacteria; order Acetobacterales; family Acetobacteraceae; genus Roseomonas. The sequence continues at coordinate 3,365 of DATCMG010000678.1, forward strand.
GGCGGGGGAAAGAGTGCGGTCCCCCCGGAAGGTCGGCTCGTCGGCGACGAACAGGGTCGCGCGGACATTGCGCC